>CAZCOZ010000041.1:1774-17242 GCA_964500555.1 uncultured Thiotrichaceae bacterium
TAAAAGCGAATTAGATAAAAACGGGTTAGGCGAGGATAACGCTCTTTTACTTGATGCTGAAATGCTAATCGAAACCAATGATTATTCTTTCAAGGAAGATCTTGATCACTATAAATATTCCGATCGCTTTCCAGAGCATGGTAAAGAACATTATCGTCAGGCCTGCGAAGAATTTATTATTGAGCTGGAAGAACTGTTGAGCGAAAGCCCATATTTAATTGCAGAATATTTAAGCCTGGCTGATATAGGTATTTTTCCTTTTATCCGGCAGTTTTCATTAGTTGATATAGACTGGTTTCAACAGGCACCGTATCCAAATGTTCAACGCTGGTTAAGTGAGTTAACTCACTCAGCATTATTCGAAAATGTTTTTCAAAAACATGAACTATGGAAACAGGGTGATAGCGCTATTTACGTATAAGCTTTCACTAGTGTCAGGTTAAAAATGGTTTGTCATTCCCAAAAGTTTTTATTGGGAATCCAGAACCTTTAAGTGGCTGATAATGCTGAATCCTCCGATAAGGGCATTCGGGGATGACAGTGAAATAAACCGATTTTAGGTTTGTCAGTCGATTTTTATTTTCAACTAGTTTGAAAATGTTACGTTTTATTGTTTAATATACCTTAACTAATCAATATAACTCACTGATTATTGATGGCCAAAAAGCCGTTTGTCGGGAAAGTGACACTTTTGTCATTATTTGCCAATATTCTATTGAAATAAAGATTGTCTCATCTATAGTTAGCGACACCTCAAGATGTTTTATTCAAAATTAAATTCATCTTATCGTTCTACATTCTAAATGCCCCAAACTAAATCCTAAAAAAGTACGTTCAGTTACGTGATGCTTGTTTCAAACTAACCTTGCGTAAATTGTAATAGAAATAGCCGATGTTCAGTTATTAAGGTATTAGATTATGGGTCTCAATAGAAATATTCAGTTACAAAATAATATTAATATAGAGAAGCACTCTGACGTTATCGAAAAAATATTTGTTTGCGTCAACGATCATCTAACAGTATTGATGACTCGAATGCTTAATTCAGCAGACGAGATCTTTTTTGACCTTGCAGAAAAGGCGGCGTCAAATGAAGAGCAAATGAAATACATGGACTGTACGCGCATATTTCGTACAGAAAGAAATGATATATCACAGTCATTCTTCATTAACCTGAACAAATCTTTGTCACCCAATGCCCCTGTTGCTGAGAATACTGACACTACTAATAATGGCGAATTGAGCCTGATTGATCAGGATGAAATGGAAGAGCTTGTTGCCATTTCCACTATGCATGCTAAAGCCATGAACCTTTATGGTCAGGAAGTACATAATTTAGAAGCCCGTCTTGAATACCTGGAAATTTATTGTGAGAACATGTTCGATAAAGAGGCTTTAGATCCGAAGCATATCTGCGAAGTTTTTCAGAAAACCACAGAAAATCTTGATGTTGCTATTGAAGTAAAACTAATTTTTTATAAATTATTTGACCAGATGGTTTGTTCAAAACTGGGCATCATGTACAAAACAATTAATCAAATTTTCATCCAGAATGGCATTATGCCAAAAGTTATTCTATCGACAACAAAAAACGAAGAAGTCGCGTATGAAAATGTTGGTGACGAGTATGATCAATACGAAGATCAGGTTTCCCCTAGTGTAGCCAGTTGCTATAACCCTAATAACAAAGCCTATAGCCAGGGCACGAGTGGTTCTGTATCAGGTGATTCTGCACCACAGGGAAAAGACAATATTAGTGGCATTGTTAACCAGTTTCTATCGGGTGAAATGAGTATTGGTGGTGACGAGATTCATCTACCTGAATCGTTTGCACGAGCCGTAACGAAACACAATGTGGATGGTAAAGGTTGCTACGATAAAAATGAAGTATTGCGTGCACTGTCTAAGTTACAGGCCACAATATCATCATTGAAAAAAACAGCTGAAAAAAACGAACCAGAAGAAGTCTTAACAACCAGGCAAATAAAACAGGAATTAATCAACAACATTAGTGAGGAAAACGGTGGTGTTATTGATAAGCAGGTAGGCTTGCTTGATGAACGTAATATGGATTTTGTTGGGATGATGTTTGATGCGATTGCAGATGATGAAACCGTTTCTAAAATCATGACAGATTTAATCTCGCAGCTACAGGTGCCTGTGATGAAAGTTGCGATAGCCGATAATAATTTATACGAACAGGAAGATCATCCCGCACGTATAACGGTTGACCTTTTGACGACGACAGGTAAAGGGATTAATCATAAGGAAGATCGTCTTTATGATGAGCTGGAAGAAATTGTTGACAGTATTCTTGATGACTTTGATGTTGATTTAGATGCATTTGAAGTCGCCGTTGATGTACTTAATAATGTTATACAAAGAGAAGATTGGCTAACGAATGAAACGGAGCGCCTTCAACAGAAAAAGATATTGCAGGAACACGCGAAGAAAGTTGTTGTTTCTCAATTGAGATTTGTTTTAAACAAAAAAGTTATACCCGAAAACATCCGTCCATTAGTGCTGAAAAACTGGTCGACGTTGATGCTCAATCGTTATATTCGTCATGGTCGCAGTAGCATTGAATGGATGCAGTCTGTTCTATTGCTAAAACTATTACTAAAATGTATGCAACCTATGCGTTTTCAATCGCAATATGATTTGATGGAAACCAATCACGGAGCGCTTGTAGAAGCCGTCAATGATGAACTGTATGAGACAAAACAGGATAAGAAAGATATTTCAAGTCATATCGTGCCACTCAAGGAATATTTTTTAGACGTTATTAACTCTCACGGGTTTGAAGTAAGCGATCACGGTGAAATGACGTTAACGGAAGAAGAATTAGTGACCAGTTCAACGGCTGATGTTGAAGAAGAATTAGAAAATATTCAAAAACAGACGGATGTTGCCAAGCAAAAAGTGGCCCAATTGGCGAGCAGTGCCCGACCTGGTGTCTGGTATGAAATATACAATGGTGAAGGTAAGCCTGTACGTCGTCTTAAACTTTCTGTTATTTTGACGGACGCTGCGCAATTGATTTTTGTCGATCGCAGAGGCACTAAAGTAATTGAAAAAGATGCTGAAGATTTTGCTAAAGAATTAGACGATAAACGTTCACGTATTTTAGCGGATCATTCAACTTTTGATAATGCGTTAGGGAAAGTTATTACTGCACTTGCTGCATAGTATAGTGTTGAAGTGTAATACTAGTAAAGCTGCTCCAGTAAAGCTTATTAAGCCACAAACTACCGTCATCCCCGAATGCTTTTATCGGGGATTTGTCTTTATCAAAAACTTAAACGTTAGCAACTTAAACGTTCTGGATTCCCGATAAAAGCATTCGGGAATGACAAACCACTTTTGACCAGACACTAGTGACGCAGAGCATGGGCCGAGAGTATAACTTTAACGTTCTTTGTCCTTACTCTACTTTTACTCGAAACTTAATTTCAAATGACGGTGCGCTACCACCATCAATTCCCTTAAATGAGCCTTTAGGATTGATACTAATGAAATTGATTGGTGGCGCGGTTACATCAAAACCACTGCCATCAATATTTGGCGTAATAAAGCTGGCACCACCATTATTCGAAAAAGAAACATCATCGCTTGCACTAGCAAGATTGATAAAATTAAATGTTAGGCCACCAGGTATTATCCCATCGATAAATGTCACAGGGTTAAGCGGTGAACCAAAGAAAAAACGTGTGTTTGCTGGTAGAGGATCATTAATGATCAAGGTATTACTGTCAGCATAACCAAAGCCGGAATTATTCACTGAAATAGTATATTCAACAATCGCATTAGGAATCGCTTTGGGGTTCGTTGTATTGACAGGATCAGAAATCACATTCGATGTTTTGCCTATTTCAATCGATGTTGTTCCAACAATCATTTCTGCCTGAACATTATGTGATACTGTTCCTTCTGCGCCTTCATTAGCTGTTATATCTAAATTCCATATACCCTGTGGTGAAGCAGGAATGGTGTACTGGTATTCAAAAACTCTTGTCGCACTTGACGGCGTTGCCACTGATGTCATCGCAGCATTACTAACCCGAACCGTTGATGCAGAATCTGTAATCGTTATATTACTGCCACTAATATCGGCATTACCAAATGGATCACTTACTGTTGCACGTATAAATACCGTGCTGCCTGGAATGTAAGAGGGGAATTGGCTCGTGTCTGGAAATGTTGCCGAGAAAACACCAATAGTATCGATATTGACGACCGTACTCGCCTGCATCTGTACCTGAGAAATATTTCCACTGCGTAATGTACGTACCTGAACGTTTCGGTTGTTGATACTGGTATTGGTGACTCTAACTCGGACAAAGTCACCTGTATTAAAAGTTACATCTGACGCGATAGTGTACTGAAAACTTAAATATTGGTTGTTAGTAATATTCCATGTCTGTGATGTTGAACCTGGGCCTGCGCCATCGGTAGTAGGGATGCCGATACCAATCGGAGCACCTGTATTACCATTAAGCAGTTCTACCTGTACTCTTCTTGGCCCACCACCGTTTCGACGTCGTATATTTAGAAATACTGTGACTGTCGTACCGCCACTAATGGTAAACGGTGATTGGAAAACAGGCGTTTGATCAATCTCAATAAAATCACCACTCGGAAAACGAGGAGCAGTTGTATTTGATGTTGGCGCAACACGCGTTAAATCTAGCGTACTGGTCAGGTTATCAAAATAAAGCTGTTTGTTTCCACTGGTGGGTACTGCACCAACAATAATGACGCCTGAAACAGGGGATGCAATCACACCAGACGGAATATCAATAATTGTGGCGGTATTATTTATTATTGTGCCGACACTGGCGGAGCCAATAATATTGGCGGTAAACTCAATTATTTCACTATCATTAGCAGCGACACTGATATTGGTGATATTAATATTATTGCCAATGGTATTATCAATCGCACCAACAGGTAGAGTGCTAACAATTGTTACATTAGTTAGATTGCTATCAACGGTATCGGTCAATGTTATATTCGTCGCAGGGTTACCACCCGTTTCAGCGATAGTAATAGTATAACGAATCAAATCACCTACCAGTGCAGGTGCGCCATTAACATCCAGTACTGTTTTTGTTGAGCTTGATAAAACAGGTGCGGAAACAATAACGGTTGGCGCGATGGCATCAAAACTTACACCAGAAGGCGCATGTGAAATCGTTGCGGTGTTATTTATGTTTGTTCCTGGAGGAGTGGCCAACGCAATGGTTGCTTCAAACACGATAGTAACGGAACCATTTGCGGGTAGCGTGATACCGGTAATATCAATATTATTGCCGACGGTGTTATTGGTTGAACCAACGGGTAGTGGTGAGGTGATGTTAATGCCTTGCAAATTTATTGGATCAACCATATCAACCAGCTGAACATCAGGTATAAGAACCCCTGCCGTTTCGTTGATAGTAATTGTGTATTGAAGTGTGTCACCAGGATCAACAGCACCGCCATTTAAATCCACTACCGTTTTTGTTGACGTGTTAAAGACTGGATTGGTGACTGTGACCGTCGCCGTTTCAGATGTGTCTAAGTCGCCAGCAAAATTAGATGTAGCAAATGTCGCTGTGATATCTGCAATATTAACGGTTGTACCAATAGGTAAATCCGTACCTGCAAGCAATGGACCAACAATAACCGTTTGACTTGCGCCTGCTGTATACGTTGTTTGCAGACCACTAAGATCATGTCCCTGATTATCCGTTGCATCCCCTGAATTAATCGTAAATGTTTCTGTACTCGGGTTTGAAACGGTGTAACAAAAATAAACGTCGGTACCCGGTAAAACGGTTAGCGTATCAAGTGTATCGCTACAGGTTGGATTAGTGCTTACCCACTTATCAAAAACGACACCTGCAAATTCAACGGTAAGACAAATTTCATTTAATGTACCCGTATCCACGTCAGCTGAATCGGACAGGTATATATCCCAGTTGCCATTCGGGTTTTCACCATCATATGTGGAGAGGTTATTGGGTGCAGGGTCATGCGGTTTATAATCACCACTGAATACAGGGGGGCTGCCACCACAAAATTCATTTTCTATTCGAGGATTTGTTGATTGATCATCAAAAATGGCATCGATATCATTTGCGCCACAACCAAAATCAGTGGTTGTAATGAATTCTGGCTCTGACGTCCCTGGGCGTTCAAATAAGGTTATCTGTGTTGCTGACTCTGGACTGGTAACGCGAACGGTTAGATCACCTACCCAGGTATGAGATATATCTGTTTCTACATTGATATCATGCAAAACGCTAATATCACCGAAATTAAATGGAATTGATAAGTTTGTAACACCAAAATCAGTGATTGGAAAACCTGCGCCGCCATTACTGTTACACTCGGTTTCGCCTGCACGAGCAGTTGTACCTGTCGCTAATAAAAAGCAGGATACAAGCAGGAAAACAATCGTGTTTAAAAAACGTTTTGTTGAACGAGGCGTTGAATGATTTAAAAATCCGTTTAGAAAATACATAGTTTTCAACATATCAAAATTAGAGTGTTAGGGAGATAATTAATGACGAATAATCTGATCAATGATCTTTTGACTGTTATTATAGTCGATATGCAGTAATGACGCTTGTGCCTCTGGTCGTTTAATTAGCAGGCTGGGAAAGCTATAAACGCCCATTTTTCGGCAAAACTCAAGCTGCTGTAGTAGTTTTTGCTGACATGCTTCGGACTGTATATCGGCTGAAAATTGTTCTGCATCGAGGCCAATTTTTTCTGCTAACTTACAAAGTGTCGTTATATCAGAGGGGTTTTCGGCATGCAGATAATAAGCTTGCTGGATAGCCAGTAATATATCTTTTTCAGATTGTTCTCGATCTGATTCAATCTGTTGCATACCAGCCGCAATAACAGCACGACAGGCGGGATAAGTTGAACGCCTTGGCTGACATTTCGTCCAGAAATCGTAATTGAACTCTGTACCGGGAATTTCCTGTTGAATGCGTTGCCAGTTGGCGCGAATAGACTGTTGCATATCCGTTGGCATAATGCTGTCTGAATCAGGCGCTAAACCACCTAAAATGGTTTCTATTTCCACCTGTTCTTTTACCGCATCAAAGACTTCATCACGTATTTTTCTAAAACCCCAGCACCAGCTACACATGGGGTCGTGGATGTAATAGAGAGTAGTGTTGATATTGCTCATGTGTTACCCATTAAATAAAAAAACTAACTGTCCACAGATGAACGCAAATAGACGCAAATGTAAATCGAGTATCTGTTGTGACTAGCTTTGTTGTAGCTGCGTAGGGCGGTAACAACTAAATACTGTGTTTTATTGGCGTTCATTTGCGTTCATCTGTGGATTTAAAGAGTGTTTTTAAAATTTAAGAAGAACAACTCACTTCAATCTGATGCGACCATTCTGGTGGATGGCCTGCGTAATGTTCAAACTCTGAATGCTCGTCAAAAGGACGGCTTAAAACAGTCATCAAGTTTTCTATTTCAGAATAATCTTTTTCGTCCTGTGCTTTTCGAATCGCAATTTCTGCCATGTAGTTACGCAGGATAAATTTAGGATTAACAGTTTTCATTTGTTTAGAGCGTACTTTGGGAAACACACTTTCCTGTTGTAAACGGTCCTGGTATTGTTCGAACCAGCTATCAAACGAAGTACGATCAATAAATAAATCACGGCAGGCTGTTTTATCTTCTTCACTGAGTAGTTGGCTTAATTTACGAAAGAACAGGGTGTAATCAACATTGTTGGTTTCAAGTAAGTTGAGTAGGGCAGTGATGATTTTTTTGTCACCTTCCAAAGCTAAAGTGAAACCTAATTTTTTACTCATCATCGTATGATATTGTGTTGAGTAAATTTCCTGATATTCATCTAATGCTGCTTTAGCAAGTGTCACCGCTTCATCCGAATTTTCGTGTAGTTCGGGCAATAATGCCTGTGCTAAACAACTTAAGTTAAACAAACCAATCTCAGGTTGTTTATTAAATGCGTAACGTCCCTGATGATCCGAATGGTTACAAATATATTGCGGATCGAACTGCTCGACAAAACCAAACGGGCCATAATCCAATGTAACACCGTGTATCGACATATTATCGGTATTCAAAACACCATGTGCAAAACCCACTGCCTGCCAATGCGCAACCAGTTTTGCCGTGCTTGCGATGACTTCTTTTAAGAAATCCAGACAGGGGTTTTTATTGTTTAACAAATGCGGAAAATAATTTTCCAGCACATTATTCGTCAGTAGTTTCAATTCATCAAAACGCTGGGAATAAAAATAATATTCAAAACTACCAAATCGAATGTGACTTGGTGCGACGCGTAAAACCATTGCGCCGGGTTCTATTTCTTCTCGATAAACATCATGTTCACTGCCGGATAAAAACAGTGCATGTGTTGTTGGAATATTTAATCCGTGCATAGCGGCGCTGCATAAATATTCACGTATAGAAGAACGTAATACGGCTCGACCGTCACTGCCTCTTGAATATAACGTTGGGCCTGCGCCTTTAAGCTGTAAGTCCCAGGGCCGGTTGTCTTCATCCCGGACTTGCCCCAGTAGAATTGCGCGACCATCACCTAAACGTGGCACAAAATGCCCAAACTGATGACCTGCGTAACAGGCCGCTAGTGGTTTGAATCCTGATAATTGTTTTTTAGTAGTGAAGATATCGAGAAAATCTTTTCGCTTGAGTTCATTACTCTCTAGCCCAATTAATTCTGCAACCGTTGTGTTTGCATGAATTAAAAAATCATTCGACAATGGTATTGGTTGATGTTCAGAATAAAATATTTCTGGCAGCGTTGCATAAGTATTGTCAAAGTTGAGATTTTCCAGTGTTTTCATTAGGCTATTCTGACAACATAGTGAGATATATACAATATACAGGTTTATTCGTGATTATCTAACATATTGATATTGCAATATTTAACCATATATAATAGAATGCTTATATTCATGGTAACCTAATAACGTAAATTATGACAGATGTATATGATTGCAGTTTTGTACAGAAAAAACTTAGCGAAGGTGGACAACTGATTGATGTACGTTCCAGCATAGAGTTTAAACGGGGCGCACTATCAGGTGCTGTCAATATGCCGATTGAACTTTTTCAGTTACATAAAGACAATATTGATAATACTAAACCAATCTTGCTTTACTGTCGTTCTGGCGCACGTTCAGGTATGGTGAAAAAATATTTGGAACAGGAAGGTTTTAATCAGGTCCATAATATTGGCGGCATACAACAATTTAGTGGTTGCTAGCTGGGTGCTAAACAATAAGGTGAAAATATGAGTTATGAAATTTCAGTAGAAAATATAAAGTGTGGCGGTTGTGTCAATACAATCACCACAAAGTTAAACGCTATTGATGCCGTTGAAGCCAGCGACGTGGATGTAGAAAACGGCGTCGTGACGATAACAGGTGATGAAGCACAAAAAACGGAAGTGGCTGCTCTGTTATTAAAATTGGGTTATCCTGAAACAGGTACAGCGGAAGGTTTAAAAGCGATAAAAGCGAAGGCGAAATCGTTTGTAAGTTGTGCTGTCGGAAAAATGGGAAGCTAAACAAATACATCGGCCGTAGGTCCTGTTACGACTGCATGGACGTAACACGACCTACGAAACTTGCCTAAGAAATACGTATATATAATTACGATTTCAAATATAGTATCCATGCTACTATTCGCCGCCAATGAAAACGCGTGATTTTAATTATCATTTACCCGAGCATTTAATTGCGCAAAAACCTTGTGAGGTTCGTTCACAAAGTCGCCTGCTGCATTATTCACGTACCGATAAAAATATAAGCCACCATCAGTTCAGTCAGATTATAGATCTTGTCGAACCGGGTGATTTGCTGGTGTTTAATGATACCCGTGTGATTCCAGCAAGAATGTATGGTGTCAAAGAAACGGGTGGTAAAGTTGAAATATTAATTGAACGCTTAATTGATGAAACACACTGCCTTGCACATGTAAAAGCGAGTAAAACACCTAAAGCGGGGACGAATTTAAAGCTTAGTAATACAGATGGAACAGAGTATCAACTAACCGTTGAAGCACGTGATAATGATTTATTTGTTCTTGTTTGCGAAGCGGGTGAAAGCATGGCGTGCATCATGGAAAATATTGGTCATATGCCGTTGCCACCTTACATAACAAGAGAAGATACGCAGGATGACCTGTCGCGTTATCAAACGGTTTATGCGCAATCACCGGGAGCGGTAGCCGCGCCTACTGCCGGATTGCACTTTGACGAAACACTATTATCCTCGATTAAAAACAAAGGTATTGAATCTGCTTTCGTCACACTTCATGTAGGTGCGGGTACATTTCAACCGGTACGTTGTGATGATATAAAAGATCATCACATGCATTTTGAATACCTGAGCGTGCCGCAGGAAACCGTCGAACGTTGTCAGCAAACACGTAAAAATGGTGGCCGTATTATTGCCGTTGGTACGACGACGGTACGTTCGCTGGAAACCGCGTCACAAAAAGGCGAGCTTGAAGCGTATAGCGGAGAAACGGATATTTTTATTTATCCAGGATACGATTTCAAAAGTATCGATGCTTTAATTACCAATTTTCATTTGCCGGAATCAACCTTGCTTATGTTGATAAGTGCCTTTGCAACGCGAGATGAAATTATGCGTTGTTATGAAACCGCAATTGCGGAAGAATACCGCTTCTTTAGTTATGGTGATGCGATGTTTATTAGTTAGTGATAAGCAATGCATAAAATCAATATGATCTTTTAATTGTCATCCCCGAGTGTTTTTATCGGGGATCCCGCATTCTGGATGGCGCAGAATCTTTAGATTCCCGATAAAAGCATTCGGGAATGACAAACTGTTTTTAACCAGACATAGTGACTCGTAGCATTGGAACAAAAAATTAAGTCAGCCATAAACTATATTTTACTTTTAAATAGTTACATAAATATTTGATGTTATTTAAATTAATCAATAAAAATAATGGTGCTCGACGTGGTCAACTCACATTTGAGCGCGGCACAATAGAAACCCCCGCATTTATGCCTGTTGGCACATACGGCACGGTTAAAGCAATGACGCCTGAAGAATTAACCGGTATCGGCGCTGAAATCATTCTCGGCAACACGTTTCATTTAATGCTTCGTCCCGGCACGGAAATTATTCGTAAACACGGCGACCTGCATAATTTTATGCACTGGCAAAAACCCATCCTCACCGACTCGGGTGGTTTCCAGGTTTATAGTCTGGCAAAGATGCGAAAGATTACTGAAAACGGCGTGTTATTTAATTCCCCCGTTGATGGGCGGAAAATTGAATTAACGCCAGAATACTCGATGCAAATTCAAAAAGATCTGGGTTCAGACATCGTTATGATTTTTGATGAATGCACGCCGTATCCTGCAACAGAAAAAGAAGCGATGGATTCCATGCAGTTATCTTTACGCTGGGCAGCGCGCTGTAAAACGGCGCATGAAGCCAACTTTCAAAACACCAGCCCATCAGCGTTATTTGGCATTGTTCAGGGTGGGATGTACGAAGGTTTGCGCCATGAATCCGCAGAAGGCCTGACCGAACTCAATTTTGATGGTTACGCGATTGGCGGCTTATCCGTCGGTGAACCTATGGACGAACGTAATCAGGTGCTGGATTTTACCGTACACAAATTACCCTCTGATAAACCACGTTATCTGATGGGTGTTGGACGACCTGAAGATATTATAGAAGCCGTCAGACGCGGTATTGATATGTTTGATTGCGTTATCCCGACACGTCATGCTCGTACAGGTTTTCTCTATACATCACAGGGTGTATTGAAAATTAGAAACAGTCGTTATCAGGATGATATTCGTCCAGTGGATGAAAGCTGCCAGTGTTATACCTGCCAGAACTACTCGCGATCTTATCTTCGTCATCTGGATAAATGTGGTGAGATACTTGGCTCGCGTTTAAGCACAATTCATAATTTATTCTATTATCAGCAGCTAATGCATGATCTTCGGCAGGCAATTGAGAATGAGCGTTTTGATGCATTTGCCGATGAATTCTACGCAGCGACTAGTAGCGGTATCGATGCCTAATATATTCAAAAATAGCAGCGGTGTTATCTCGCTAAATGTGGCATAATATCGCGCCATTAAAAGACATAAAGTTGTATTGCTACAAGGCACAGCTTTAAGACTCGTTATTTCATTATATTTAGAGGTTCAACATGAGTTTTTTCATTTCCGACGCGATCGCAGAGGCAGGTGCAGCCGCAGAACAACCAGACCTATTAGCATCACTTATTCTTCCCATTGGTCTGGTGGTCCTGTTTTATTTCTTCCTGATCCGTCCGCAAAGCAAACGCCAGAAAGAACAGCGTCAAATGATTGCTGATTTACAAAAAGGCGAAGAGGTAATTACCTCTGGTGGCATTCTTGGCAAAATCGTAAAAATTAACGATGATTTCATTACATTGGAAATTGCGGATAACACGGTCTTAAGAATACAAAAAAACGCTGTGCAAACATTGATGCCTAAAGGCACTATTAAGGAACAGAATAGCTAAAACGCATCTCGTTTTGCATTTCGTTTTAAAGCATCACTGTTCTAAAGCATTACGACAATAATATTTAACTTTTAAGTTGGGAATACTCAGCCATGCTGAATCAATATCCTCTGTGGAAATACATTTTACTTGCCGTTGTACTCTTGGTATCAACAATATACGCATTACCGAATCTTTATGGTGAAGATCCTGCGGTACAAATTAGTCATCGCACCAAATTATTAATGGAAGAAGATAAGCTGTTGGTCGAACAGATTATTCAGAAAAAAAATCTTACTATTAAGTCAGTTGAGCTATTGCAAGATCGCATGATGGTTCGATTTCACGATACTGAATCGCAACTTATCGCTGCGGATGCGTTGAAAGAATCGTTAGGCAAGCCGTATTTAGTTGCGCTTAATCTTGCGCCAGCAACACCTAACTGGTTACGTGCATTGAATGCGTCACCGATGTATTTAGGTCTTGATCTACGTGGTGGTGTGCATTTCTTGATGGAAGTGGATATGGTGGCCGCGGTTAAACGTTTAGAAGAAAGTATGCTGTCTGATATGCGTAGTTATCTGCGTGAAGAAAAGATACGCTACCGTGGTGTTCGTCGTGATGACGCCGGCTTGCATATAACGTTCCGTGAACTTTCGCATTTACAACAGGCGGCTGAACAGCTACCTCGAGAATTCAGTGAATTAGAATTCATCGAAATCAAAAAAACACTGACTATCAGAGCAAAATTAACGGAAGTGTCGATACGCGAGGAAAAGAAAGCCGCGCTACAGCAGAACATTATTACACTACGTAATCGTGTTAACGAGTTAGGCGTAGCAGAACCGGTTATTCAGCAGCAGGGTGATTCACGTATTGTGGTGCAGCTACCCGGTATCCAGGATACTGCGGGTGCAAAGAAAATTCTGGGCGCAACCGCAACGCTGGAATTCAGAATGACACAAGGCACACGTTCGGACTGGATCGATGCTGAGGCAAATGGGCGCACTCCATTAAATTCCATTCTTTATCACGAACGCGATGGTTCTCCTGTTTTACTTAATCGCCGTGTGATCGTAACAGGTGATCAAATCATTGATGCTGCTTCGACTATTGATGGGCAAAGTGGTACGCCCGCGGTCTCCGTTCGTTTGAATGGCAAGGGCGCTGACAAAATGGGTGATATCACCAGAGATAATCTTGGTAAGCCCATGGCCGTCGTGTTTATTGAAAATAAAGTCGAAACCAAAAAAGTAGATGGCGTCGAAATTAAAAAGCGTACAACTACAAAAGAAGTCATTAATGTGGCGACTATACAAGGTCAATTCAGCTCACGTTTTCAAATCACAGGTCTGGAATCAATGGAGGCACGCGACCTGGCTTTATTGCTTCGTGCCGGTGCATTACGTGCCCCTGTTGAAATTATTGAAGAACGTACCGTAGGGCCAAGCCTGGGTAAAGAAAATATTCAAAAAGGCTTTATGTCTGTGCTCATTGGTTTTTGCCTGGTACTTGTGTTTATGGCAGTTTATTACAAAGGCTTCGGCATTATTGCCAATATTGCTTTAACCCTTAACCTGATTATTATTATTGCAGTTTTATCACTCTTGCAGGCAACCTTAACTTTACCGGGTATTGCAGGTATCGTTTTAACCGTGGGTATGGCCGTCGATGCAAACGTACTTATTTTTGAACGTATTAGAGAGGAACTGAGAGTAGGGAACTCGCCGCAGGCAAGTATTCACTCAGGTTATGAAAAAGCGTTTAGTACTATTACCGATGCTAACGTTACGACCTTATTGGTGGCGATTGTGTTATTCACTTTAGGCGCTGGTCCGATTAAAGGTTTTGCGATCACATTAAGCATCGGTATTTTAACCTCCATGTTTACTGCGATAGTCGGTACACGTGCTGTTGTTAATTTCATTTACGGTAATCGCGATATTAAAAAGCTTTCGATCTAAATATCTTTCATCGACATTCTAACTAGATAATAAAATACATCAGGCAATAAACCATGTCACAAACACAAGTCATTAAAAAAGATTTAATTAATTTCATGAGTAAAAGAAAGCTTGCAGCCGCTTTCTCCCTTTTATTAGTTATCATCTCAATCGGTAGTTTAGTTACCAAAGGATTAAACCTGGGTATTGATTTTACTGGTGGTTATTTAATTGAAGTCAGTTACCAGAACGATGTTGATCTAGAAAAGGTTAGAAGCGCTTTAATTGATGGCGGTTTTAGCGATATGAAAGTACAAAATTTTGGTTCATCAAAAGATATTATTGTTCGTATCGCACCACGTGCCAATATTAATAAAGCAACCATTGGTGACGATGTCTTAAGCATATTAAAAACAACGTCTGAACAGGAAGTTGAAATGCGCCGCGTTGAATATGTTGGCCCACAGATTGGTGATGAATTGCGTGATGATGGCGGTATCGCATTATTAGCTGCACTTGGCGGCATTCTTATTTATATTAGTCTGCGTTTTCAGTTGAAATCAGCTATTGGTGCGATCCTTGCCTTAGTACACGATGTCATTATTACTGTCGGGTTCTTCTCCTTATTCCAGATAGAGTTTGACTTGTCCGTATTGGCGTCGATTCTTGCAGTAATTGGTTATTCATTGAATGATACCGTGGTAGTACTCGATCGTATTCGAGAAACATTCAGAAATATCCGTAAAACCTCACCTGAAGACATTTTGAATATTTCTATCAATCAAATATTAGCACGTACTATCGTAACCTCTTTAACGACATTGTTAGTGCTATTCACATTGTTCTTCCTTGGCGGTGAAATCATTCACGGATTCGCGCTAGCATTAATCATCGGCGTTGTGGTTGGTACTTACTCGTCAATTTATATTGCCAGTAGTACATTGATGGCAATGAACATCCAAAAACAGGACTTTTTAGTTGTTGCCAAAGA
>CAZCOZ010000042.1:0-17204 GCA_964500555.1 uncultured Thiotrichaceae bacterium
TAATGGCGCGAGTATTAGTGCTGAGTTGGCGTATTGTCTTTTATCCGCGAAAACAGTGAAGAGAATGAAAAAGCATATTGTATCGCAACACTAAATCATTATTATAGTGGGATAAAGGTGATTTCTTTTGCTGCAGGTTTTTCTTGATCTTAATCAAAACACGCATTTTCAATCTGATATTTACTTACAGTAGGCAATAATAGTAGTCAATAATTATGAGGAGGGAGTAATGGCTAAAACAGAACGTAAACCCACGAGTCAACCCGATCACGCGGATCCATTAGATTCACTTGGCGCAATTTACGAAGATATGTATGAAAGTGTGGCAGATAGTATACATAAAGCGAAAGAAAAGACGGCGCCTCAGTTACTCGACTGGATTACTGAAGCAAAACACAAAGCGATTGAACTCGACGAATTAACCGATGAAGATGCTAAGAAATTGGCAAGCTGGTTAAAGCGTGACTTTGATGACATGCTTCACCACTTGTCAGAAACAGAAGCTGAGTTGGAAGAATGGCTAGGGTTTGAAGCCACTTTATTTAAAAGCACACTGATACAGAAATTATTAGATGTGGCAGACAAAACGACGTTAGAACTATTACGGATGAAGGAGAATATCCATCAACCTTCTAATTACCATACAGGTGAAATCACTGGGCCAGGTACGCTTATCTGTGATGAGTGCCAGGAAATATTACATTTCCATAAATCGGGAAGAATTCCACCTTGCCCTAAATGTAATTCAATAATGTTCCATCGTATATTGATAGAGTAAAAGACAGCATGTCAAAACAAAGACAACTGATTATCAACAAACTCACTACTGTTAAACAGATTAGAAAAAGAGATCCCTAATAAACGAACGTTTTTTGTATTGGCATCCGTTTTAGCAAGCAGTGCAGGCAGTAATGCTTGTGCTTTTTTACGATCTGAAATAATCGTGTCATCTGTATAGCTTCGTGTTACCTGCGTAAAATCAGAATATTTAACTTTAAGCGTCAAGGTATAAGCTAGTAACTCACGTTGCCGCAAACTTTCAAGCACTCCAGCAAGTAAGGTAAATAATTGCTGTAACATTTCATCGGTATCAGATATATCTTTTTGAAATGTTGTTTCTGACCCCAGCGATTTTCGCACACGATGATTAGAAACTTCACGATGATCAATGCCGCGCGCAATATCATAATAATACTCTGCTGAATTACCGAGTAGTTTCTGTAACTGCAACAGACTCTTGCGTTTTAAATCACCGCCGGTATTAATACCAGATGATTTCATTTTCGCTTCTGTCACTTTACCCACACCATAAAAACGACCAATCGGTAAGTCCGATAAATAATGTTCCGCTTCGCCGGGTTTAATCACGAACTGGCCATTGGGTTTGTTTTGATCCGAGCCTAACTTTGCCAGGAATTTGTTATAGGAAATACCTGCAGAGGCGGTTAACTGTAGATTCGTTGCTATCTTTTCTCGAAGTTCTTTCGCCATAAGGCTGGCCGAACCACCACATAAGTCAACCGCCGACACATCCAAATAAGCTTCATCCAGTGATAGTGGTTCAATAAGGTCAGTGTATTCATTAAATATTTTGTGAATCGCCTGAGATACCTGCTTATAAGCAGAAAATCGGGGACGAACAAATATCGCCTGCGGACAAAGTCGATACGCGCGAGAACAGGGCATGGCCGAATAAATACCAAACTTTCTCGCTTCATAACTACTAGCAGCTACCACGCCGCGACTATCTGGTTGCCCACCAACCACCACTGGTTTTCCCATTAGCTCAGGAAAATCGCGCTGTTCAACAGATGCATAAAAAGCATCCATATCAAGGTGAATAATTTTACGGTTCATAAATAAAAGAGAGATCCAATTTTTTAGTCAATATCGTGTATGAGCACCACAGCACGAAACTATAGGGCACCTCTATTAATTGCTTGTGCCCTCTGGCTTTACGGCCAGTTCAGAATCAAGACGTGCTTTTGAAGCCATGCTTATTGCCTGTCGAAAAAGCGCAACGCAGAGTCTGGACTGACCGTAAAGCCCCGTAGGGCGTGACCTGAAGCATGCATCTGCTGCGTTGCGAGCCTTGAGAATGGAATAACCATTCTACTGCGGCTCACGCCTTTCAGCTACATACTTCAGGTCACGCAGAGGACATAAGCAATTAATAGAGGTGCCCTATACATAAATAATCGAAATATATTACAGATTTTTTAAATGAGGTCGATACGACTACCAGACAGACATTTAGCTTGTTGATAATACGAGCGAAATAGAAATATTGCATTAAAGCGTTGCATAAAAAATTAGTGGGGAGAAACCTAAATGACAAAAATTGTAATGGCCGGATTTTTTTTCAAAATCGGTAATTTGTTTACTTCAGATCAGTTAATGAACACTGCGTGCAGTTTACGTTAACAGGCACCTTTAGAAGAAATACAGAGAATAATAATGTCTATCGATCTTTCCGAGTTTCACGGTGTTTTCTTTGAAGAATGTTTCGAAGGACTCGACGTCATGGAGTCGGGTTTACTCAATCTCGACAACGGCACTGATATAGAAGAAATTAATACCATCTTCCGTGCAGCACATTCCATCAAAGGTGGCGGTGCCTCATTTGGTTTTATGGAAATTTCTGGTTTCACGCACATTATGGAAACCTTGCTGGATGAAATGCGTGATGGTCGTCGTGAAGTTAGCCGTGATGGTGTGGATTTATTACTTAAATCTGTCGACATCCTACGCGATATGGTCAATGTAGCACAAGATGATGGCGAAAATGATCAGCAACAAGTTAATGACGTTAAACAAGAATTAGAAAACATGCTTGCGGGAGCAACGACTGAAACAACAGACGTCAATACTACAGAAAATAATGATGCAATTAAATCGATCGAAGATACACAAATTACAGATATTGAAACAAGTGATGACAATATCAATAGCTGGAAAATTTATTTTAAACCGCACGTTGAAACATTAAACAGTGGTAATGAACCTGGCCGTATTTTGAGTGAACTTCAATCGCTAGGTGAATTGAAAGTAAAAGCAGATATATCACATATTCCTTCACTAGACAAAATGGATCCTCACCATTGTTTTATGGCATGGGATCTTGAATTGACAGGTAATGTGAATAGAGAAGAAATCGATGAATTATTTAGTTGGGTTGCTGATGAGAGCGATCTTGAGATTACTTTACTGAATGAAGTTGTTCCTTCAGATGAAACTGAAACAGCTGTAGAACAGCAAAAGCCAACAGCGTCAGAAGAAAAGCAACCGTCTGCAATAGCCGTTGAGGTTGTAGAAAAAGAACCTCAGGAAAAAGCTAAAACGAAAGCCAAAACGAAAGCATCGTCTGCAAACAAAGAATCAAGCTCCATTCGTGTTGCCATTAGCAAAATAGATGAACTCATCAACATGGTTGGTGAGTTGGTCATCACACAATCCATGCTTAGTCAGACTGGCAGTCAAATCTCTAATGGAGATCATGTTATCCAGGAAAAATTACGTGATGGTCTTGAACAATTAGAACGTAATACGCGTGAGTTGCAGGAAAGCGTTTTACAGATTCGAATGCTACCAATTAGTTTTTCATTCAGTCGTTTCCCACGTTTGGTTCGTGATTTAAGCGGAAAAATGGGCAAACAAATTGAACTCAAGATGACAGGAGAAAACACCGAAGTCGATAAAACAGTACTGGAAAAAATTGGTGACCCTCTGGTACATCTTGTCCGCAACTCACTTGACCACGGTATTGAAACCCCAGAAATTAGAATCGCTGCAGGAAAACCGGAAACCGGCACATTGGAATTATGTGCTTATCACGAAGGCGGTGACATTATTATAAAAGTGATCGATGACGGTGCAGGCTTAAATCGTGAACGCATTAAAAGCAAAGCAATAGAAAAAGGCTTAGTTAGTGAAGGTGAAGAAGTATCTGACGATAAAATTTACAACATGATATTTCAGGCAGGATTTTCAACAGCAGAACAAGTCACAGACGTTTCAGGACGTGGCGTTGGTATGGATGTCGTACGACGCAATATACGTGATCTTGGTGGTAATGTTGCCATCACTTCTAATGACGGAGCAGGTAGTACAGTCACTATTCGTCTCCCACTTACATTAGCTATTCTCGATGGACAGTTAGCTAGTATTGGTGATGAAACTTATATTATATCTTTGGTTTCCATCGTCGAATCATTACAAATGCAACCAGAAAAAATCAGCAGTATTACCGGCCAGTCCGAATTTTATCGCTTGCGTGATGAATACATTCCTATCATTCGTGTTAATCAATTGTTCTGCATGAGTAAAGGGCATAGCGAACTCAATAACGGTTTATTGGTTGTCGTCGAAGCCGATGGTCAACAGGTCGGTTTGTTTGTTGATGATCTACTCGGCCAGCAACAAGTTGTTATTAAAAGTTTAGAAACTAATTTTCGCCAGATTCAGGGGATTTCTGGTGCCACTATTTTGGGCGACGGTACCGTTGCGCTGATTGTCGATGTTCCCGGATTGATTCACCGCCATTTTGAAGATTGTAACCGCCGCAAAGTGTCACTCACTGTAGCTGCATAAACAGGAGACTTACATATGAACGTAATAAAGACACAAGCGGAATTACAGTCAGAGGATGGTCTCGATCAGTATCTTACCTTTATGCTGAACGAAGAAGAATACGGTGTTGATATTCTCCGCGTACAGGAAATAAAAGGCTGGGACGGTGTTACACCTATGCCAAATATGCCGGACTATATTTTAGGTGTTATTAATCTTCGAGGCACGGTTGTTCCTATTGTTGACTTACGTAAGTTATTTGAACAGAAAAGCATTCCCTTCGATAAAACGACGGTGGTAATCGTGGTACGTGTGAGTGATGGCAACGATGGAGAACGCACTATGGGCATCGTTGTTGACGCTGTTTCCGAAGTACACAACATCGCTAAGACTGACTTAAAGCCCGCACCTGATTTTGGTGGTGCATGCAGTACTGAATCAATTAAAGGATTAGCGACTCAGGACGATAAAATGTTAATCATGCTTGATATCGATCACCTGATGAATAACGGTATTTTGCAAGAACTGGAAAAAAATCCAGAAGAATAAATACCAATGTAATTGCACATATTATCCGAAACTGCCGAAATTAGAAAACGAATAAAAAAAATAAATGACCAAAATGAATGATCCATTGGAAAAATTAAAATAATACTCAACTTGAAATAGGCGACAACATGAAAACATACTTTAAAAACATGAATCTTAAAACAAAACTTTTAGCCGTTTTCGGTTTTGTATTAGTTGTCTTGTTTGCTGAGGGTGGTAATTTTATCAACAGTTTGTCCAGCGTAAATGACGAGATACATACTGTCGTACATGAGATACAGCCTGCATTACTTACGGCGAGAACGTTGTCAGAGGAAACTAAGCAGGCATCTTCTTCTCTGGCCTTCTATCTGTCAAGCAAAGAAAGATCACAATATGAGGCTTATGACAAAAGTATAAAAAAAGTAGAAAAAATACTACTTAATATGAGTAAGAATCCCGGGATCTTAGCACTGAAAAACGGTAAAGAAAAAGTTTCTCAACTTAAAGAAGAGATACAAACCTTTATTTCATACAGCGAAAAAATAAGTAAATTCGCCTTAAATAGAAATGAAAATATAATTGCATTGAAATATGCAACAGATATCATTAATCCTTTAGTTGTGGAAGTATTTCAATTACTCACTCAAGCAATCGACTCAGAAGAAATAGAAGATAGTGCTGTATTGCATAAAAAAATACTGGCCGATTTTAATGAACTACGTTATTCATGGTCTCGTCTAAGCAATGAATTGCGTATATTTCTTGCCTTTAGATCGCCTGTGGCAAAAGAAAACATGAGGCTTTATCAGGATAAAATAAGCCGCATTGTAATAAAAATTAGCCAGTATGGTGATGAACTTTCATTTGAACAATCTAATGCCATTGAACAAGTCAGTAGTAAAATGACAACATATAAGCACAATATTGAAACACTTATAAGCATGCATGAGAGTGAGAAATGGCGTTCAGATTCCTGGCTTATTCGAGAAAAAATAAACCCATTGCTCGATTCAATCAATGAACATGTTCATACTTTGACTGCACAGCTTGAAGCAAAAAGTAAAGCGGCAACCGCTGCTGTCGATGCCACATACACACAACAACGTGATTTGATATTGTTGATTACAGCGATTATTTTCCTGATTATTTCAGGGCTATGCTGGTTGCTAATTCGTAATATTACACATCCCGTTGCAAAAGCTCTCAAATTCGCTACTCAAATTTCTGAAGGTGATTTGTCTGGAAATATCGAATCAGATTCAACCGATGAAATAGGACAGCTTCTTTCTGCCTTGCAGTCGATGAAAACTAACTTGAAAGAGCGAATTGAATCAGAAAGTTTTGTTGCAAATAGAAACGAACGTCTTAAGCAAGCGCTTAATAGCGCGAATGTTAACGTGATGATTATTGATGTAGATAATAAAATTACTTTTGTAAACGACAGTCTCAGTAACTTATTTCATAGTAGACAAATTAATTTTCAGAAATATGTATCCAGTTTTGATGCGGATAGTTTAGTTGAAACTAATATCAATACACTTATAAAAGATGATGAACTGTTGAGTCAAATAAGTAACATTCAGAACACAACATTTAAAAAGGAATGTATTATCGGTGAAATGACACTTCAGTTTGTCATCAATCCAATTTTTAATCTAGACAATGAACGTGTTGGCACAGTCATTGAGTGGAATGATCGTACTGAAGAAGTCTCGATTGAAGAAGAAATTCAAAATATTGTAAATGCTGCATTATCAGGAAACCTGAGTCAGCGTATTGACACATCAGATAAATCTGGTTTTTTTGGAAAGTTAAGTCAGGGCGTTAATGAAATGGTTGACGTTTCTGAACGTGTCATTAACGATACAGTTAAAGTCTTAGGCGCTATGGCTAATGGTGACTTAACTAAAAATATCACAGGAAACTATCAGGGCTCTTTCGGTCAGCTGAAAAACGATACTAATGCTACCATCGCTAAACTCACCGAAGTAATGGGCGAAATTAACAACAACGCCAATGCTGTTTTAAATGGCGCACATGAAATTGCTCAGGGTAATACCAACTTATCACAGCGTACTGAAGAACAGGCTTCTAGCCTGGAAGAAACAGCGTCATCAATGGAAGAGATGACCTCGACAGTAAGGATGAATGCCGACAATGCAAAACAGGCCGACCAGTTAGCTTCAAGTGCGCGTGAATTAGCAGAGAAGGGTGGTGAAGTAGTAAGTAATGCTGTCGCTGCGATGAGTGAGATTACCGCATCAAGTAAGAAAATCGCCGACATTATTGGCGTGATTGACGAGATAGCTTTCCAGACCAATTTACTCGCATTAAATGCTGCAGTTGAAGCCGCACGAGCTGGCGAGCAGGGACGTGGCTTTGCTGTCGTTGCCAGTGAAGTACGTAATCTCGCTGGACGTAGTGCAACAGCTGCAAAAGAAATTAAAGGTTTGATTGGCGACAGTGTGACAAAAGTAGAAGAGGGTTCAAAACTGGTTGATGAATCAGGCAAAACACTGGAAGGCATTATGACTTCAGTGAAAAAAGTCTCAGACATCATTGCTGAAATTGCGGCTGCTGGTGAAGAGCAATCTGATGGTATCGAACAGGTCAATAAAGCTATTAATCAAATGGATGAAATGACACAGCAAAATGCCACTCTGGTTGAAGAAGCGGCGTCTGCATCCGAAGCAATGGGTGAACAGGCGCGTAACCTTAATGAACTGGTTGGCTTTTTCACTACTGACGGTGCGTCTAGGACAGAACGACGTTCAGGATCACGTCCCTGGAGTGGCGAGCATACACCTGCAGCAACATCCGGTGGTAATGGACTCGATTTTTCAGCAGCGCGTATCAAACATTTAAGTTGGAAAACACGTCTTCGTTCATTCCTGGACGGACAGGAATCCATGACAAAAGATCAGGCGGTCTCACATCATGATTGTGATCTGGGCAAATGGTTGTATTCAACGGGTATGGAGAGTTATGGACATATGCCAGAAATGAAAACACTGGAAAAAGTCCACGCTGAATTACATAGTATTATCAAAGATGTCGTACGACTAAAACATAATGGTGATGATAAAGGCGCAGAGAATAAATTTGCTAAAGTTGAATCTATTTCTGAAAAAATCGTTGCCATGCTTAACCATATTGAATCTGATGTGAAGAGTGGTGCTAGAGGTTCTCCATCTAACCATGAAGCTACAGCGCCAATACAAAAAACAGGCACAGATGATGAATGGGACGAATTTTAAAGATAAGTAAATAAAAAAGTACTAGCGACAACAGGAAATAAACATGACAGAAAAAAAGCGTAACAGCAAACTTATGTTAGGAGAACATTTAGACATCGGCAATACGAATAAGTTACATACACGTTTATGTAACTGCGCAGAAAAGCATGTTGATGTGAATGTGAATGCAGAGAAAGTGTTAACTATTGACACAACGGCACTGCAGTTATTATTGGCATTCATACAACAGGTGCAGGTCAATGGGAATGTCGTTAACTGGAAAAAGCCTTCTGATGCATTACTAAAAACAGTTTCATTAGCTGGCTTGAGTACGCATCTTGGCTTAGTCGAAGCTAAATAGAATATATCAATATATTCAAATAAAATATTTAATCTGATCATATTAAACAGGGACTATGAGCACAGTAAGAAAAATTATGGACACGCCATTACCGAAGTCAAATAAAGACCAGGTACTGGAATTCACCGATAGAGACTTTAATTCTATACGTCAGTTGGTTAACCAACATACTGGGATTAGTTTGTCTGAACATAAACGTGATTTAGTTTATGGCCGACTTTCAAGGCGGCTACGCGCACATGGATTTTCTAGTTTCAGTGAATATTGCGCATTACTTGAAAAAGAACCTGGCAATGAACTAGAGCATTTTACGAATGCCGTTACAACCAATTTAACCGCATTTTTTCGAGAGAAGCATCATTTCGATTTTCTTGGGAAAGAAAGTGTACCCGTATTATTAGATCGTTATCGTAATACAGGACGGTTACGTATCTGGTCAGCGGGGTGTTCTACGGGCGAGGAAGCGTATTCAATTGCTATTACCTTGCGTGAATCAATTCCAAATATCGATGATCGTGATATTCGCATTCTTGCTACTGATCTTGATAGTAAGGTCGTACAAACTGCTGCGAATGGCGTGTATGCCGCTGCACGTATAGAAGGCCTAAGTCGTTTACATACTCAGCGTTGGTTTAAACAGGGAAAAGGACAAAGTGAAGGCAAAGTGAAAGTTTCTCCTGAGTTACGTAAGTTAATTACCTTCAAACAACTAAATTTAATGCACGACTGGCCGATGGCTGGCATGTTCGATGCAATATTTTGCCGCAATGTTGTTATTTATTTCGACAAACCAACACAGCAAAAATTATTTAAACGTTTTGCTAAAACAATGCCCACTGAAAGTAACTTGTTTATCGGGCATTCTGAAACGCTACACAATATAAACAATCAATTTCAATTAATCAGTAAAACGGTTTACAGGAAGCTACCCTAATGAATCTAGTTACCCTGCAACAAACTACGGACGGTAAATTTTATGAGTAAAGTAATTAAAGTGCTAGTAGTCGATGATTCTGCATTAGTACGCAAATTATTAACCGAAATTCTACAAACAGATCCCGATATAGAAGTAGTAGGAACGGCAACAGACCCTTATGTCGCCCGAAAAAAGATAAAAGAACTTAATCCAGATGTATTAACACTCGATGTGGAAATGCCAAAAATGGACGGTATTACTTTTTTAGAAAATCTAATGCGTTTACGACCCATGCCTGTTGTTATGGTTTCGAGCCTGACTGAAAAGGGCGCTGATACAACACTGCGCGCACTGGAATTAGGTGCGGTGGATTTTGTCAGTAAACCTAAAGTTGATCTTGCTCATAGCCTGGAGAAATACGGTGAAGAAATTATTAGTAAGTTAAAAATAGCTGCTAAATCAAAAGTTCGTACATTAACAAGAAAACCCTTACAGAGTGGTTCATCTGTTGCAGAAAAATTAACAGCTGATGTGATTATTGATAAGAAGAAGTGCAAAAAACATTTTACCACCACAGACTCAATTATTGTCATAGGTGCATCAACTGGTGGAACTGAAGCTATTAAAAATGTGTTGATGACTTTACCCGCTAACACACCTGGTGTACTTATCACGCAACATATTCCAGCGGCATTTAGCGCACCATTCGCAAAACGCATGAATGGTATTTGTGCAATGAACGTGTGTGAAGCCGAAGATGGACAACAGGTATTACCTGGCCATGTTTACATAGCACCGGGAGATAAACATTTATTACTTACACGTGATGGTGCTCGTTATCATTGCAAACTAAGTGATGGCCCTGAAGTTAATCGTCATAAACCTGCTGTCGATGTGCTGTTTCGGTCGGCTGCACAAAACGCAGGCTCAAATGCTATCTGTGCGTTGCTTACCGGCATGGGTGATGACGGTGCTAGAGGTATGAAGGAACTACAGGAAGTAGGAGCGAAAACCATTGCACAGGATAAAGACAGTAGTGTGGTATGGGGTATGCCGGGTGCAGCCGTAAAACTAAATGCTGCAAATAAAGTCGTACCGCTACATAAAGTAGCAGACGCGCTTTTAGCGTAACAAATAACGTTATTAGAAAATGTACAAAATACTTATTAATAATAGCTTTTTAACAGTAGTAAGAGGTAAATAAATATGAATATATTAGTTGTCGACGACAGTATGGCGATGCGTTTAATTGTAATGAAAACGCTACGTGAAGCAGGTTTTGAAGGCCATGATATAGAACAGGCGGCAGATGGCGAAATAGCACTTGAAAAAATTAAGGAAGATATGCCGGATTTAATTTTATGTGACTGGAACATGCCTAATATGACAGGTCCAGAGTTATTACAGGTATTAACCGATGATGATATAAAACCAACGTTTGGATTTGTAACAACCGAAGCAACCAGTGAAATGTTAACTAAAGCAAATGAGTTAGGTGCGGATTTTTTAATCGCAAAGCCTTTCACACCAGAAATATTTGAATCAAAATTGAAAAAATATATAAATTAATTGCAACTTCTAACAACTTAAATAAATAAGTGAGGATTTTATAATGTCTGGAATATACCCTGTACCTGAAGAAAAGAATATACATGACACATTAACGATGCTGTATGGCAATGATGTAACTCTCGATACCTGTGACGCCACACCAATTGAGAGTGATAAAAATATGATAGCTGTTTTTATTAATGATGAAGGAGAACCATCAACAGCTTGTTCTTGCAATTATAACTTTGTCGCATTCGCTGGTTCAGCATTAACCAAGATTCCTGTTGGTGGCGCAGAAGATGCAGCAGAGTCTGGTGACTTTTCTGACATGATGTTATCGAATTTATATGAAGTAATGAATATCTGTTCACGCATGTTTATGACAGACACCAGTCCACACATAAAACTGGATAAAGTGTACAAAACATTTGATGAAGCCCCCGATGATGTACGTACTTTGTTTCAGGATCCTAAAAACCGAATAGATTTCGATGTCAGCATTCCAGGTTATGGTAATGGAGTCATGTCATTTCTGTGCACATAGAATAAAGCTGCTGGTGGAAATAGAGTGTAACAAAACCAGCAGCCATATTTTATTCAATATATTTCTTGCTTCTTTTCAAAGTAGTCCCTTACAGAAAATAAACCTGTTTAAAAATATTTAATCCCCCAAAGCTCATCAACTGAACTTTCCCACAATCTTTAAGATTTCACATATACTTCAACTTAACGTTCATTTTTTTCTAGTATAACTAATACAGTCGATTAACGAAGGGGTAGCTGTTCATGAGTTCACAGATCATTTGGTTCAAGCAACTAGGTATCAAGGATATTGATCGCGTTGGCGGAAAGAATGCGTCACTGGGCGAAATGATAAGTCAGCTATCTGGATTAGGTATTAAAGTGCCTGATGGTTTTGCCACTACTGCAGATGCCTTTCGCCAATTTTTGGCACAGGATAAACTCGATGAAAAAATTCGTCTTCGTCTAAATACATTAAACACCGATGACGTTGCTGAACTTGTTGATGCTGGCGCTGAAATTCGGCAATGGATTATCGACACTCCATTTCCTGAAAGTTTTCTGTCTGAAGTTACTGCTGCCTGGAAAACCTTACAGGCAGACAATCCTGATTTAGCTGTCGCCGTTCGCTCATCAGCAACGGCAGAAGATTTGCCTGATGCATCTTTTGCAGGTCAACAGGAAACGTTTCTTAATGTCACCGGATTAGACAATGTTTTAACGGCCATTAAACATGTATTTGCGTCGTTGTATAACGATCGCGCCATTTCTTATCGTGCCCATCAAAATTTTGATCATAATAATGTTGCATTGTCCGCCGGTATTCAACGCATGGTACGCAGTGACATTGGTACAAGTGGCGTCGTATTTACGCTCGATACCGAATCGGGTTTTCGTGATGCCATATTTGTAACAGGTGCTTACGGCCTTGGTGAAACGATAGTGCAGGGCGCTGTTAATCCCGATGAATTTTATGTTTATAAACCGGGATTAGTAGAAAATAAGCCTGCGATATTAAACCGCACGCTTGGTAGTAAACTAATCAAAATGATTTACAGTGATAACAAACAACATGGTCGTTCAGTGCAAACAGTTGATGTTGCAGAAGAGGATCGCCTACGTTTTTGTCTTAACGATGAACAGGTAACAGGCCTCGCTCGCCATGCGTTAACAATCGAACAACATTATGGACGACCAATGGATATTGAATGGGCACTGGATGGCGTCGATGGTCACATTTATATTGTTCAGGCACGACCCGAGACGGTTGAAAGTCGTACTAGCGTTTCAGTTATTGAACGCTACCAACTAAAACAAACGGGTAAAGTTTTACTTGAGGGTCGCGCGATTGGACAACGTATCGGTTCAGGCTCCATTAGTTTGATTAAAGATCCTGCTGAAATGTCACGAGTGAAAGAGGGTGATGTACTGGTTACCGATATGACCGATCCAGATTGGGAGCCGATTATGAAACGTGCTTCTGCTATTGTCACTAACCGTGGCGGACGAACCTGTCACGCAGCTATTATCGCGCGCGAGTTAGGTATTCCTGCGGTTGTCGGTTGTGGTAATGCGACAGAAGTACTAATGAATAATACTGAGGTGACAGTCTCTTGCGCAGAAGGTGATGTTGGAATTATCTATCAGGGTTTGCAGGATTATGAAATTATTCGTACCGATACGGGTGAGATGCCTGAACTGCCGACAAAAATAATGCTTAATATTGCGACACCCAGTCGTGCGTTTGCCTTTTCACGATTGCCCAACGCAGGTGTCGGGTTAGCTCGACTCGAATTCATTATTAATAACACCATCGGCATACACCCAAAAGCACTATTACAATTTGATCAACAGTCAGAAAAGCTACAACAACAAATTAACCAACGCATAGTAGGGTATAACAGCCCTGTTGATTTTTATATTGAAAAATTAGTCGAAGGGATTGCGACTTTAGGTGCTGCATTTTCACCCAATCCCGTCATTGTGCGTTTGTCTGATTTTAAATCTAATGAATACGCCAATCTTCTTGGCGGCGATTGTTTTGAACCTGAAGAAGAAAACCCGATGATTGGTTTTCGTGGTACCTCGCGATATTTATCCGATGATTTTCGTGATTGTTTTGAACTGGAATGTCGAGCAATTAAAAAAGTTCGTGATGAAATGGGATTAACAAATATTGAAATTATGGTACCGTTTTGCCGAACACTGGAAGAAGCAGAGCAGGTGACAGCATTACTGGCAACAAATGGATTAAAGCGCGAAGAGAATCATTTGCGCGTTATTATGATGTGTGAAATTCCATCTAATGCTGTGTTAGCAGAAGAATTTCTGGAATATTTTGATGGGTTTTCAATTGGTTCAAATGACATGACACAATTAACACTTGGTCTTGATCGTGATTCTGGTCTAATCGCGCATTTATTCGATGAACGTAATCCCGCGGTTAAAAAATTATTAGCAATGGCGATTCAAGCCTGTCATAAACAGGATAAGTACATCGGTATTTGTGGACAGGGACCATCCGACTATCCAGATTTTGCTGAATGGTTATTCGAACAAAACATTACTAGTATTTCGTTGAATCCTGACAGTGTGGTAGAAACGTGGTTACATCTTGCGAAATCAGATTCCTAATATCTAAATCAAGGTTTGCATAACAAAGGCCCGTAATTAATTATGAATGGTGATCCCAACATTTCACGTCCCGTTTTTTTTGTATCTGACCGTACAGGCATTACCGCCGAAAATCTTGGTCATGCTTTATTAACGCAATTTAGTTCAATAAAATTTGATCATCATTCCATACCCTTTATTGATTCAGAAGAAAAAGCACATTTAGCCGCAGATACTATTAATGAAATTGCAAAAACATCTGCTCAGAAACCCTTAGTATTCAGTACTATTATTGATAGTACTTATCGCATAATTGTATCTAATACACAGTCGCATTTAATCGACTTCTTTGATACTTTTATTAAACCACTAGAAATTGAATTGTGTACACAATCATCTCATGCCGAAGGTTTATCTCATGGCATCAGTAATGAAGGTGTCTATATGTCGAGAATGGATGCAGTGAATTATGCTCTGAAGAACGATGATGGTGTTAGTACTAAAGAATACGGTAATGCTGATGTTATTCTGGTTGGTGTTTCCCGTAGTGGTAAAACCCCAACATGTCTTTATCTTGCTATGCAATTTGGTTTACGTGCAGCTAATTACCCATTAACTGAAACTGATATGAACAGCGGTGTACTACCGAAAGCGCTCCAACCATATCGGGATAAATTATTTGGTCTAATGATTAATGCAGAACGCTTACGCGCAATCCGTGAAATGCGAAGACAAAACAGTAACTATTCATCGTTGTCACAGTGCCAAAAAGAAACCCGATTAATTCGTTTACTTTTTGAAGCTGAAAAAATTAGGCGCATAGACAGTACACACATATCAGTTGAAGAAATTGCCACATATATTATTCAGCTAATGAAAATCGATAGGCCAGCGATATACTAACGCTGCCGGTGCAGTTCCGTTTAGAGAGGTAATATTTACATTTGTTTATATTTACTCTATTTAACATAATATACATTATGCGGAATAGTGCACATGTGGCAATGTAAACAAATGAACATGTAGACCATTGTGGAGATATACTCCAGCTAAAGCATTCCAACGTTGGTCTTTTGCATCAGACAAGTCGAGTAAGCTGCCTTCAATCAATGCATCCAGCGATAAGTAAATGGGTTTGAAGTCCAACGGTACGAAAACGTACGCTAAGGAATTTCAAACCTCTAAAAATATCGTGATGCCAACATGCGATCATGCAGTAATCGCATAACTTCAATGCCGTATGTCGTTTCGCGGTAATAAACAACATGGCGTAAGACTGGATATTTTCGATAACCCATACGAATATATTCGCAAGTCGCCCCCGCCTTTGGATTATCGTTCAGAAAGCTGTAAACCGCTGTTACATCGTCAATATAACGCTCTGTTTGCTCACTGCCCCATTGTGCCACTGAGTACAGCCAGACCGCTTCCATATCTTCTATGGCTTTTGGTGAAAGCCGATATTCAGGCATGTTTAGCGATCATTTCTTTTTTGAATAAATCGCCGTCAAAGGATTGCGCTTTCCCGCTTTGTTCGCCTTCAATGAGTGCGGCGCGAATGGCTTCTATTTCGGCTTTGCTAGCCTGGTCCCGGCGGATTAAATCACGGATGTATTCGCTATCATTAGTAAATCCACCCGCTGAAATTTGGGTCTTGATCCAGTCGTCCTGCTGCTCAGTGACCGTGATTGTTTTACGTGTTGTGCTCATGAGAAGTGACCTTTTAGAGTGTATGATATATTCATACTATATCATATTTTACGTTTGTGATTGATTTGATGGTGCTCAATAATAGCAGGCTATATATTGAATGTGCCGTGTGCGATCTTCCGACGATACATTAGAAGCGGCTAACGTTCCGTTTTTCAAAACTATAAGTGGCGTTTGGCGTCCATGGCATTGTATAGTATGCGCACAATTAAAATATCGTGGATACGCTTCTTGTAAAAGATAATATAACGTTCATATTCGTGGCGTTGGTACCCTTTTCTTATTTCATCGCATTTTCTACCCATATGGCATATCAGCGAGTAATTGCAATATGGATTGCAAACCATCGGTGTAGGTTTGAGCCTGCCGTTTACCGTGCTTGAGTACGGTATTTTTGTATATATCTTTTATTTCTTGCTTTGCTCGTGCAGAGGTCGTGAATTTACCTTGCATGTAATTCGGCTTTCGCTTCGGCGATTATTTCATCGTAACTGAGATCACTCTCCCCGCTTTCTTCACCTTCGACGAGGGCGTGCCTTAGAACTGCTAGCTTGGTTTGATATTCAGCCTCCTGTTCTTCGAGCAATCGTAACCCCGCACGCATGGCCTCGCTTGCTGAGCGAAAACGTCCGGTTTCGGTTAATTGTGCGATTAAAGAATCAAAATGTTTGCCGAGTTTTACGCTGGTTACTTTTTCCATAGTTGCACCTTTAAATTCGTGACTGCTACCTAACGGTACTACATAGTAATACTTTTTGCAATCAATGGCGTGATTTCAGGTTAATTCAAAACACGATGCCACAAAATAATCTCCAATATTACTAGCCAACTCATGTCGCCTTTGTACGATTTCGACCACTTTTAGTGATTTCCCGCCAAGGTCAGAAATGTGATGACTGGGTCAATTCAGGTAGTAATCGAATATCGCTGCACCATTAACGTCTGTCGCTATACTGTTCCCCGTTGTTGTCGATAGTGTGTGTTTATTAAAAAGCTGATCCATTGTCTCTGCACTACCACCCATCAAAAAACATCCATCAACCCGACATATGTCGGGTAACCAAACACCAATCTAGCACCTATACTTCCACGCAGCTTATATATTTGTGCGCGAAAGGCTGAAAACGTAGTCGCACTATATTTTTTTATTGTGCTGTAACTTTTTTGAAGTTCGCACCGTATATTCTTAAATCTT
>CAZCOZ010000043.1:0-4783 GCA_964500555.1 uncultured Thiotrichaceae bacterium
AAGTTATTCGTCGAATCATCATAACTCGATGTTTCTTTTCTACTTGCTAGCTCACATTGAATATTACTCGCCAACTGCTTACCGTATTCCACACCCCATTGATCAAACGAGTTAATATTCCAGATAACACCCTGTACAAATATTTTATGTTCGTACATGGCGAATAATGCGCCTAGCGTTCGTGGATCCAGATTCTCAAATATAATTGAGTTGGTTGGTTTGTTGCCTTCAAAAACTTTATGTGGTAATACTTTTTGAATCGATTCATCTGTAAAACCCATACTTTCCAATTCAGTTCTTGCTTCAACTTCTGTTTTACCTTTCATTAAGGCACGGGTTTGCGCGAAGTAATTGGCTAACAATACTGAATGCTGCTCACCTAATGGATTTTTACTGCGCGCTGGAATTAAAAAGTCTGCCGGCACGGGTTTTGTTCCCTGGTGCAATAATTGAAAGAATGCGTGTTGGCAGTTGCTGCCAGTTTCACCCCAAATAATAGGGCCGGTAAGATAGTCAACTCGTTTACCTTCACGATCTATCGTTTTACCATTACTCTCCATATCCAGTTGCTGCAGGTAGGCAGGCAAACGACGAAGGTATTGGTTGTAAGCCATAATCGCATGACTTTGCGCATTAAAAAAATTATTATACCAAACGCCCAGTAACGCTAAAATAATTGGAATGTTTTTTTCTATCGGCGCAGATTTAAAATGCATATCCATCGCATGAGCGCCATCAAGTAATTCTTCAAAATGATCCATACCAAGATAAAGCGCTATCGGCAAACCAATGGCAGACCATAACGAATAACGTCCACCGACCCAATCCCAAAACTCGAACATATTCTCTTCTAAAATACCGAATTCTGTTGCTGCTTTTTTATTCGTGGTGACTGCAACAAAATGTCGTGCCACCGCTTTTTCATTATTAGTCAAATCGACAAACCAGCGTCGTGCACTTTGTGCGTTCAACATGGTTTCTTGCGTAGTGAACGTTTTTGAAGAAATAACAAACAATGTCGATTCAGGATTAACAAATTTTAATATTTCAGTAAGATGGGTCGGATCAATATTAGAAACAAAATGCACATTCATACCACGTTGTGCATAAGGTTTCATCGAATCACAAACCACATGTGGCCCTAAATCCGAACCACCAATACCAATATTAACTACGTCCGTAATCAAATGACCACTGTAACCACGTAAGTGCCCACCACGCACCCGCTCAGTAAAATAGCGAACCTGCGCGAGTACGCGATTAATTTTTGGCATGACATTTTCGCCATCAACATAAACCGGCGTATTGCTGCGATTTCTCAATGCCGTATGCAGCACAGGACGAAACTCGGAGTTATTAATCGGCTCGCCAGAAAACATTTGGTCACGCCATTCCAGTACACCGGTTTCACGTGCAAGATCACATAATAATTTGAAGGTTTCATCGTTGATGCGGTTTTTCGAAAAATCCAGCAGAATGTCGTCCATCTGTGTGCTAAATTTTTTGAAGCGCTCTTTATCCTGCCGGAATAAATCACGCATATGGACATCTTTGATTTTTTCAAAATGCACTTCAAGTGCATTCCATGAGCTGAGCTCTGTTAACTTCTTCATAGCATTGGTTTTTATTATTTAATGGCCGCTTAGCGCATACCTATTAGGATACATCTACCAAGATTAGCTCAAAATTAGGTTTTCACCAGCATCATACACGCCTAAGCAGGTATGTATCAGCAATTACTTAAGTACGTTATAATTACCCACTTGTAGCAAGTCAATCTTTCTCGTTACATCAATACCTACTTTCAAGCGAAATATATCGCCCGAACTCTAGCGCTAACAATTAAACCCATAAGATAAGCCAATAATAAGCATGAACGACTCTGAGACAAATAATACAATTCCAGGCGGCGGTCAAAGCACGGACCTTCAGTATAAATCAGCTGGTTTGCTCAATACTGCAAATACGGATAAACAATTGCGATCCCGTGTCAGGCTTTTTGGCAATCTTCTTGGTAACGTTTTATTAGCCCATGCGGGCGCAAAAGTGTATGACGCTGTGGAGAAGCTACGCGTTGGTTTTATCGCATTGCATAAAAAAGAAGATAGTAAAAAAAGACAGCGTTTAATGGCACTAATTTCATCGCTTGATGAAAACACGCTCACTCAGGTCGTCCGCGCATTCAGCACTTATTTTAGTTTAGTAAATATTGCAGAAGAGGCATCACAATTACAATTACGCCGCCGCCAGATGCGTCACGATGGTGAATTATGGGTTGGCTCATTTGATTCTGCTCTACGAGGTTTTATCGACTTAGGCATGTCCTCCGAACGTTTACAAACCCTGCTTGATCGACTCGCATACATACCCGTAATAACCGCGCATCCTACCGAAGCAAAACGTCGTAGTATTCTGTATGCTCTGCGTCGTATATTTGTTACCAATGAAAAACTCAGTGACACTCGCCTCGGAAAAACACAGCGTCAGGCAGTAATCGATGAACTTGAAACACAAATTCATATACTCTGGCGCACAAATGAAGTACGAGAAAACCGTCCGCAGGTTCGCGATGAAATTAAAAACGGTATTTATTATTTTAAAGAAAGTCTATTCAACGCCGTTCCTCTGGTTTATCGCAATCTGGAAAATCGAATTCGTGACCATTACCCCACTGCCAACATTTCTGTCCCCAGCTTTCTTAAGTTTGGCTCATGGATAGGTGGTGACCGCGATGGCAACCCCAACGTTACACCAAAGATCACTGAACTTGCACTGCGTCTGCAATCGCGTACGACAACACAAGAATACATTCGACGCTTAAATACCACGTTCAAACACCTGACACATTCGGATCAGCTTTGTACACCTAGCCGAGAGTTTACCGAAAGTCTAAACAAGGATGAAAATCTACGTTTCGAGGTGTTTTCCAATAATCCAGTATCCTACATGCATTCGCCTTACCAGCGAAAACTGGCATTCATGCGTTTTCGTATTCAAAAAAATCTGGACAAAACACGTGCTTTACTAAAAGATTCAAATGCAGACATCGAAAAGTTTATTCATGCGTATAGTTGTGAAGATGATTTTTTAGCAGACTTAAAACTTATTCATGAGTCACTATGCAGCCACGGTGATGAAAAAATTGCAGACCTTGCACTCACTGATTTAATTCGTCTGGTTGAATCATTTGGTTTTTATTTAATGCACCTGGATATTCGTCAGGAGTCAACGCGTCACTCTAATGCAGTGGCTGAAATTTTAGCGCTCAGCAAAATACATTCTGATTATGATGCCTTAGATGAAACTGCGCGATTAAAATTATTATCAGACCTTATTAAAAACCAATGTGACGGCATCAGTTTCGACAGCACTCAACTCAATACAGAAAATAAAGAAACGCTTGAAGTCTTCAACGTTATTGAAAAAATGCACGGTGAAGTCAGCCCTCGCGCGTTCGGTGAATATGTAATTTCGATGACCCATGAAGCCAGTCACATTATGGAAGTAATGTTGCTAGCAAACATTGTTGGTTTAGCCGGTAAAAAAGATGACGAATGGTTTTGTAAAATTCGCATTTCACCTTTATTTGAAACTATTGAAGATCTTAATCACATCAAACCGGTACTGGCAAAATTATTTGATGATGACATCTACCGAGATTTATTAAATGCTTCTGGCAACATGCAGGAAGTCATGCTCGGCTATTCTGATTCGTGCAAAGACGGTGGCATATTGGCATCGTCATGGCAGTTGTTCGAGGCACAACAAAAAGTGATTGGACTGGCCGACTCACACCAAATTGACTGTCGCTTATTCCATGGTCGTGGCGGTACAATCGGTCGCGGCGGCGGCCCAACACATGAAGCCATTCTTTCTCAACCAGAAGGCACGGTGCACGGACAAATTAAATTCACCGAACAAGGTGAAGTATTGTCGAACAAATACAGTAACCCGGAAACCGCTATTTATGAATTAACATTAGGTATCACAGGTTTAATGCTTGCCAGCCGTTACCAAATTCTTCCTGGTGAATCTACTGCGACAAAAGAAAACATGGCGATTATGCGCGAGGTCATGGCTTACGGTGAAAGCAGTTATCGTCAGCTTACCGACCATACTGAAGGTTTCCTCGACTATTTTTATGAGGCCACACCCGTTTCTGAAATCGCACTAATGAACATTGGTTCGCGCCCTTCTCATCGCAAACAGGGAGATCGTTCTAAATCTTCTGTACGTGCTATTGGTTGGGTTTTCGGCTGGGCACAAGCGAGACAAACCTTGCCTGCCTGGTATGGTATTGGCACTGCTTTAAATAAATGGATAGGTAACGATGCTTCGCGTCTTGAGAAACTACAGGACATGTATGAACACTGGCCGTACTTCCGTGCACTATTAAGTAATACAGAAATGGCCTTGTATAAAACGGATATTCGTACCGCAAAAGAATATTCAGAATTATGCGTATCAGCAGAAACTGGAGAACGTATTTTTGGAATGATTCGCGATGAATATCATCTTACAAGAGAGATCACGTTAAAAGTTTCAAACATGACGCGACTACTCGATGATATTCCACCACTTGCATTGTCATTAATGCGCAGGGATCCGTATTTAGATCCGTTGAATCACATACAAATTAAGCTACTTAAACGTTATCGTGATGAATCATTAGATGTGGCAGAAAGAGAGAAGTGGTTAACGCCGTTGCTTAGTAGTATTAATGCAGTTGCTGCGGGGATGAGAAATACGGGTTAACGACAGATCAAAAACGTAGAGATATTTT
>CAZCOZ010000043.1:4883-16970 GCA_964500555.1 uncultured Thiotrichaceae bacterium
ATATTTTTGTTCGTACGTCCGCTTAAGCAGCCTGAACAGGAATTTGATTTGAGGTTCGAGTAATCTGATTTGTTGCGTCAAGGTAAACCAGACTAGGTTTAAATTTAGCGACTTCTTCCTGTGTCATTCGTGCATAACAACAGATAATAACGCGATCACCTTTGTTGGCTTTATGTGCCGCTGCACCATTCACAGAAATGACACCACTACCGGCTTCGGCTTGAATTGCGTACGTAGTAAAACGCTCACCGTTATTTAGATTATAAATATGGATCTGCTCATACTCGTTAATCCCTGCCGCAGACAATAAATCTGCATCAATTGCGCACGAACCTTCATATTCCAGTTCCGTAAGCGTAACGGTTGCTTGATGTAACTTTGATTTTAGAAGTGTAATTTCCATAGGTTTCCGATGTTTGATCTAAAGTAAATCGGCTGAATAATTAAAATAATGATAACAAGAAGTATATCAGCATCTTCCTATGTTAGGGTGATCTCTGCTGTAAACTCAAGTCAAAAACACGTTTTTATTCACATTTATCATAATTAAATACATGATTATACTGTAAATTTTACATTATCAATCAGTCGGGTTTTACCTAACGTCACTGCAGCCAGAATAATAAATTCTTTATTTACCAGCACTTCATTATCATGCACAGGCTGTAAGTCCGACGTTTCCCTTAGCGTGACATAGTCCACCAAAAAACCTTGCTCTCTCAAACCTTCGATGCAAGCTGTTCGCGCACCATTGACATTTACGCCCGGCCTAATCTGCTGTCGAAGACCAAGCAATGCCTGCGAGAACAACCGACTTTTATTTCGTTCTTCAGCATCAAGATAGTTGTTACGTGAACTCATTGCCAGACCATTCGTTTCTCGTTTTGTTTCACCGCCAATGATTTCAATGGGTAAACACATGTCTGCGACCATACGACGAATAATAAGTAATTGCTGGAAATCTTTTTCACCAAATACTGCAATATCTGGTTTGACCAAATTGAATAATTTCAACACAACGGTTGCAACACCTCTGAAAAAACCAGGGCGAAATTCACCTTCGATGATATTCATCAGTTCTGGCACTTCAACAAAAGTACTGCGCTGTTCTCCCTGAGGATAAATCATTGCGCTATCAGGAATAAAGACTAGATCAGTATTGAGTGTCTCCAGCTTTTCTAAATCACTATCGAGAGTACGAGGATAACTGGAAAAATCTTCATCCGGTGAAAACTGTAACGGATTAACGTAAATACTGGCAACAACACGTGATGCTTTTTGTTTTGCTATTTCGACTAACGATAGATGCCCATCATGCAGGTTTCCCATTGTAGGCACGAAAGCAATACTCTCATTATCATTTCGCCACTGCACGATCTGCGCGCGAAGTTGTTTTACATTGTTACAAATAATCATTGAGCGATCATTAAAACCACGTCCATTTTAAAAGTTTACTGAAAGGATTAACTAAATGTATGCTCGGCTGCAGGAAACGTTTTATCTTTCACAGCAGAAACAAATTGTGTGACCGCATCTTCAATACTATTTGATGAATTCATAAAGTTTTTACTAAATTTCGGCCGCAGACCAAAACTAATATCCAGTATGTCATACAACACTAAAATTTGACCATCACAATCAGCACCCGCACCAATGCCAATAACGGGTATATCCAGCGCATCCGTAATTTTACTTGCTAACGATGCAGGCACACATTCCAGCAACATCATATCCGCACCTGCATTTTGTAAAATCAGCGCATCATCTAGCATTTTTTTTGCCGCTGAGTCATCACGCCCTTGAACAAGATAACCACCAATTTTATGCACGAATTGCGGTTGCAAACCTAGATGCGCACAGACAGGAATGCCATTGCGATTCAATGCCGATACAGTTTCAGCCTGATCTGCACCACCTTCAAGTTTAACCATATGCGCGCCGCCCTGCTTCATAAACAAACCCGCATTTAACACCGCCTCTTCTTCTGAGGTAAAACTAAGAAACGGCATGTCGGTAATAAGCAATGCGTTTTCTAAACCTTTTGAAACACATTGTGTGTGATACAACATATCTTCGACAGAAACAGGTATTGTAGTTTCTTCACCCTGTATCACCATTCCCAACGAATCTCCGACAAGCACAACATCAACACCTGCGTTATCTAAAATTGTTGCAAAGCTGGCATCATATGCAGTTAAACAGGCGATTTTATCTTTTCCCTGTTTCATTTTAGCTAAACGACGAACCGTCATTTTTTTTCGGGTATCTGTTTGTGTACTCACCACAACCTCAACATTTCTTTAAAGTGCTACTTGCGTTGGATTAAAATAATTTCGACCAGATTGGCCCTGCTTAATTCGTTGATACAGTAATTGGTAATCATCATCATTGTTTGAAAAATCGATATCTGCTGCATTAACAATTAACAATGGCGCATCATTGTATTGATAAAAAAACTGGATATAAGAATCAGATAAACGCTGCAAATACGCCGCCTCAATAAAACGCTCATGTTTTAAACCGCGTTTTTTAATTCGTTCCAGTAAAACATCAACAGGCGCCTGTAAATAGACAACCAAATCTGGCATTGGCGCATCTAACGTTAAATTTTTATAAACTTGTTCATATAATGCCAACTCATCTGAATCAAGTGTTAATTCTGCGAACAAGCGATCTTTTTCAATAAGAAAGTCAGCCACGCGAACCGGACTAAACATATCTTCCTGTTTCATTTCTTCTAATTGTCGCGCACGTTGCAGCAAAAAAAACAATTGTGTCGGTAATGCGGTAGCATTCGGATTATCATAAAACTTTTCAAGGAAGGGATTTTCATCTGCACCCTCTAACAATAAATCACTACCAAAAGAAGTCGCTAACTTTCTCGCCAGGGTTGTTTTACCAACGCCTATTGGGCCTTCAATCACAATGTAACTTGGCCCGCCTTCAACCAGGCCGGGCTGCACTGCTTTTTGTTCTATCACTTGTTCTAACCGAGAACTCATTCAATATTTCCTACATAACGACAATCAAATTCAGCATCTGTATCCACGTTTGCGTTATTTAGTGATTGCTCTAGCGATTGTTCTAGCGATTGCTCTTTTTGTAATGACACAATATTTTTTAATACGCCTAACCCTGGAATTATTATTTCAGAATTTAACTTCAACAACGGAAGATAAACAAAATCTCGTTGACAAATACCTGGATGTGGAATTTCCAATTTATCTGTTTTCATTTCAATATCTTCATACAGCAAAATATCAAGATCGATCGTTCTTTCACCCCAATGCCGTTTTTTTATTCGACCTTGTTGCTGCTCAATTGTTTGGCACTGATCGAGCAATTCATTTTCAGACAGTTCAGTTCGTAACTCAACAACCGTGTTTATAAAATCTGGCTGATCATCAGGCCCCATCGGTCTACTTCTATAATAACCCGAATCAGCTACTACGCTGGTATCAGGTAACTTATTTAATGCCAATATCGCATTTTTTATCTGTATATACGGCTGTTCTATATTACTGCCTAAACCAATATACACTTCTTTAGCTTGTTCTGTTTCTGCTGCCACTTAACTTGTCGTACCCTTTAATTAACTTGTATCAACTAATTTGTATTACTTAACTCGCTACCAATTAACACCTGCTAATCAATTATCCTCGATCATTTTTTTTGCTTTCTTTTTAGTAGGAGAACGTCGCCTTTTTTTCGTACTCGATTTTTTTGCTGTTGGGTACAAAACCTTTTTTTGTTGCTCTTTATTTTGTTCCTGAATATCTGTCCACCATTCACAGTCGTGCTCTAAACTGCTACCATCCGCTCCTCCATCTACAACTTGCTCACCCGCTTGCGCTCTGATGCATAAGAAGTCGTAACCTGCGCGAAATTTAGCGTGCTCCAACACTGCTGTAGCACGTTTACCCGAACGATAATGAAAGCGTGTTTGCAATCCCCAAATATCTCTCATCGTTGAGGTAAAACGTTTTGGAATGGATACATGAGCAGATTGCTTACTCAAAATATGCGTCGCAGCTTTTTGAATGGCAACAGAGTAAGGCATTCCTTTACTCATCACTTCTTTTGCTCGCGTGTTGACCGGATGCCATAACAAAGCTGCTAGCAAAAACGCAGGGGTTACACGCATATCATTTTTTATGCGATCATCGGTGTTTTTCATCGCAATGCTTAATATTTTAGTTACGACTTCATTATGTTTGATCGCGTGATCAGCAGCAGGAAAAAGATATTGCAGCACGTCAAATTCCTGCAGCAATTCAAAACTCCGCAAAGCACTGCCCGAATGGAAAAGCTTCAATACTTCTTCATATAAACGAGCGGCTGGAATATCCTGCAATAAAGATCCCAAAGAATGAATAGGTTTTTCACAGTGTTCCTCAATATCAAAATCGAGCTTGGCTGAAAAACGAAGCGCACGTAACATTCTAACGGGGTCTTCTCGATAACGTGTATCTACATCACCAATAACTCTCAAACGCTTATGTTTAATATCTTCATAACCACCGACATAATCGATTACACTGAAATCTGAAATATCGTAATACAATGCGTTAACCGTAAAATCACGCCGCCAGACATCTTCACCTATGTTACCAAAAACATTATCGCGAACAATCCGTCCTGAATCATCCTGAACACCTAATGTGGAAAGATCGTGGTCACCACGAAAAGTAGCGACTTCAATTATTTGCCGACCAAAGTGAACATGTGCTAGTCGGAAACGACGTCCAATCAAACGACAATTTCGAAACAATCGATTAACTTGCTCGGGAGTTGCATCAGTAGCAATATCGAAATCTTTTGGCGTTACACCAATGAGTAAATCACGTACTGCACCGCCAACTAAACATGCCTGAAACCCTGAGTTATGCAGCCTGTACAGTACTTTTAATGCATGAACATCAATTTTTTTACGTGAAATACCATGCTCACCACGACTAATAATTTTCGCTTCACTCTTTGCATGCATGGATGCAGAAAGCGGACGCTTCCCCGATAGTTTATTTTTACCCGAGTTTCTTTTATCATGAGCTTTCCTTTCCACGCTTTCCTTTTCAATGCTTCTCTTTTTCGTGGTGCTATCGCCCAAAGGTTTCTTTTTATCGGGAGATTTTTTTTTGCCCGAAAATTTCTTTTTCCCCAGAGATTTTAACCAGTTCAGCATATCAATTGAATTCTTTTAAAATTAAAGTTAAACCATCGCCGATAGGCAACAAACTTTTACTTACTCTTGTATCTTCTTTTACCATCTGATTAAAGCGACGAATTGCTCGCGTGCCCGGCTCATCATTTTCTGGATCTGCAACTGTGCCTGACCATAAGGTATTATCAACAGCAATCACACCACCTTTCCTCAGTAAGGTTAATGCCATTTCATAATACTGAATATAGTTTTGCTTATCTGCATCAATAAAAACAAAATCAAAACTACTTTGCTGACCGTCATCAATCAATGCCTGTAGCGTTTGCTCTGCTGGTTGTGTAAATAGATTAATTTTGTTTTCTAAATTCGCCTGCGCCCAATATTTTTCAGCAATGTCCGTCCACTGAGGTGAAATATCACAACAAATAAGCTCACCATCATCAGGCATTGCACTGGCGACACATATTGAACTATATCCCGTAAAAGTACCAATTTCGATAGCACGTTTTGCGCCTATCAGCTTGACTAGCAAAGACATGAATTGCCCCTGCTCGGGTGAAATTTGCATCACCGCGTATTCCAGTTTCGCCGTCTCCTGCCTCAGCTGCAACAATAGTTCTGACTCATCAATTGCCACCTCACAAAGGTAGTCATAGATGCGATCATCGATAGCTAAAGTTCTATTACTCAAGGCAGATGTTCCAGTATTTTAATAACCAATGTTTGGAATTCAATAATTTGTGAAATGATTGTTTATTCTTCAATTTAGTTAGAGGTTTTTAGTTAGAGACTTGTTTTGGTGTTTTTTTAATAGCCATGGTAATAGCGATGGAATAAAACTTTGTACACCATCTTAATCCTAATTATTTACCGAGGAAAATTATACCAAAAACAGAGACTTATAAAAACATAAACCCACCGTATATATCTACAGAATGGCTATATTATTGTGACTTTTCAGAAAAATGAATGATTTTATGTATTGACGCCAGAAAAATCGGTTTAAAGAGGCAGCTTGATGATACCAGAGCGCCGATACTCGCAGTAATCCTCAAGAATTTGCCTGTGGTCAAAAGCCAATTCGACATCAACATCGAAAGGATCAAACAAAGCTATATCTTTTGCGTCATCAGCAGCAATTGGCTGCCCCGTTGCATTTCCAACAAAAACCGCACAGGCCGTATGCCCTCTAAAATCTCGCTTTGGATCAGAATAAATGCCAAGTAAAACATCTAGCTCGACCACCATAGACGTTTCTTCCAGGGCTTCACGACGTGCTGCCGTAGCGATGGTTTCACCAATTTCAACAAAACCACCGGGGATCGCCCAACCATAAGGTTCGTATTTTCTTTCAATTAAAATAACAGGTTTATTATCCAGTAATGGCATTTCAATAATGACATCGGCCGTAATTTGTGGCGTGACGGGTCGGCTCATAACATTACTCATTAATTCAATTTATTATTATGACATTACTGCGGTGAAATAGTCACCAGTCTTGTTTACTGGCTTTTATGATTGATTCGTTTTAAAACGACGCAACTGTTCTCGCTCGCGCTTTCCCGGTTTACCGCGAGGCACAGGGCGGCTTGCTGATGCTAGTTTTTTCATTTCACGTTCCTGCTCACGCTTTAAGCGACTTTGCTCACCTTCCACGAACATTAAACGCGCTTCTTTGGCAGGTCGACGTGTTTTATTTATACCCGTAATGGTGATTTCGTATAAATCACTTTCTTTTTGAATTGATAAAACATCGTTTAACTTAACGAGTCGTCCTGCTTTTACCCGCTGCTTATTGAGATGTACTTTACCGCCATTAACGGCATCTGTTGCTAATGAACGGGTTTTAAAAAACCGTGATGTCCACAACCATTTATCAATGCGAATTGTATTTATCTCCGCCATTTCAATCTCATTGACGATGTTATTTCATACAACTATATCAGCAAAACCACTGCAGCTATACCCAATATCCACCACCAGACACTATTACTTTTTTCTTCTATAACGGGCTCTGGTTGCGGCATTACCTGAACAGCTTTAACCGGCTCTACGACTACTGGTTTTACGACAGGCTTCAACACACCCTGTTTTATTTTTACTTTTTTCGGCGCTGCCTTTGGTAGCGGAACATAAGCCATTTCCCCTTTTGTAATCACTTGCGAACCCGCTTCATTATGCACATCAACCAGGCCTTTAATCACTTCAAGATAAAAACCATTATCTACATCAACGGTTCCACCACAACCTTTTGACTGATAAACACGTAAAGCATATTCCGTGCCTCGAACACCAATATTTGCAACAGGTGTTCTCAGCTCATAAATATCTTTGGTTAACTTACCTATCTTCCCTGTTACTTTTTTCAAGCTACCCTGCAGCAAATTTAAAATACTGGTTCGATTTGAAGTATCAATCGCGTAGGCTTCGATCACCATTATACTGTAACAACGTAAATCTAATATCGCATCATCAATCATGCGCAAGCGAACCTTACCGGTCTCACCTGTAATCACTTTATCTCCCAAATAAACGGGATAACCAAGAGCCAGTTTACGTGATACCTTTCCTCGGTCAACAGCAATCACACTACCACTAACTTCACTGACAACACCCACCTTTTTTTTTGGTTTCGTCCGTGACAACACTTTCCCTGGTAACGTCAAACGCACACCCGCTTTCATTCGAGTTGGATCACTATTAACAAAAGCATGCGGATTCATTCGCACAATATCACGTGTTATTTCCGACCACTTTTTGACATTTTGAGGATATAGGCGCTTAACAATATTGTGCAACGTCTGGCCTTGTTGCACATGCAAGTAACGCACATCCGTATTAAATCCTGTTTCTGCAGTCACTGGTAGTGAAAATAAATTTATGATGAACAATAAAATTAGTGGCTGAAGAAAACGCATAACACTCTAATAGGGGAAGTTATTTTGAATTGAATTAAGTATAGACAGGCTTGATTGCTTTATTAGATATTAACTGGAAAGTTTCTACTGATTTATTATATTGACACAAAAAAATGACAACATATTGAAAGCATTATCAATGCCCTCAATATGTTGCCGCTAATACACAATACCGGCTTGAAATATTTATCTCAAAACGGTCTTATTTCATACTGCTATTTTTCCAGCAATTTGTTTACTCGTTTTACAAAACCAGCGGCATCATCTAATGGCATACCAGCTGATAACTGCGCTTGCTCAAACAACAGGTTTGCATAATCTTCGAACAAATCATCGTCCGTAATACCATCAAGCTTTTTAACTAACGCATGATCTGGATTTAACTCCAGTGTCGGCTCGGCTTTTGGCGCATATTGGCCCGCTGCTTCCATAATTTGCTGCATTTGTGCGCTCATATCATGCTCATTTAAAATCAAACAGGAGGGCGAATCCGTTAGACGTTGCGATAAACGAACATCCTGCACCTTCCCTTCTAGCACTTTCTTTGCCTGCTCAATGACAGACGAAAACGAAGCTTCTGCTTCTTCCAATGCTTTTTTATCTTCTTCCTCATCCATATCCAGCGCACCACGTGCAACAGACTGTAATGTTTTACCATCGAATTCTGTCAGATGCGAAACCAGCCACTCATCAACACGATCACTCAGTAATAGAACCTCAACTCCTTTCTTTTTAAAGACTTCTAAATGAGGACTGTTTTTAGCTGTGGTGTAATTATCGGCAACAATAAAATAAATTTTATCTTGAGATTCAGGCATACGAGAAACGTATTCTTGCAACGTAACATTCTGTTCGTCGCCTTTATCAGACCCTTTGTCAGAGGCCGAATTATGCGTACTCGCAAAACAGAGTAATTTGGCAACACGATCTTTATTTACCATATCTTCAATTGGCCCTTCTTTTAAAACCGGACCAAATGATTTCCAGAATGAAGCATATTTATCTTTATCGTTCTTCTGAATCGATTCAAGCAAACCTAAAACTTTTTTAACTGAAGCGCCACGAATACGATCAATCGCTTTATTCTTTTGCAAAATCTCACGCGACACATTAAGTGGCAAGTCGTCCGAATCAATAACACCTTTTACGAAACGCAAATAATTTGGCATCAACTGATCAGAATCATCCATAATGAAAATACGTTTTACATAAAGCTTAACGCCACGTTTATGGTCACGATCAAATAAATCCATTGGCGGATTAACTGGCACATAGAGTAAAGAGGTGTAACTTTGGTTACCTTCTACTTTTGAGTGGATCCAGCTCAGAGGGTCAGCAAAATCCATACTTACATGTTTATAGAATTCTTTGTATTCGTCTTCTGAAATATCAGATTTATCTCTTGCCCACAAAGCCGACGCACTATTGATACGCTCTAATTTAGTGACATTACTACCAGCATCGTCTTTTTTTACTTTGCCTTCATCATCAAGCTCGTCTTCCGTCATTGTAACTGGAATGGAAATATGATCTGAGTATTGTTTAATAACACTTTTCAAACGATACTGATTGGCAAACTCGGCTTCGTCTTCTTTTAAATACAAAATAACTTTTGTGCCACGCGAGGCATTATCAATACTTTCTAAAGAGAAACTGCCTTCGCCATCTGATTCCCAACGCACACCTTCATCCGCCGCTGCACCTGCGCGTCGCGTTTCCAACACAACTTTGTCCGCTACAATAAAGCTTGAATAAAATCCCACACCAAACTGGCCAATCATTTGTGAGTCTTTTGCCTGATCGCCTGTCATGGAATCAAGAAATTTACGTGTACCTGAACTCGCAATCGTACCAATATTATCAATCACTTCCTGGCGAGACATGCCTACGCCATTATCTGAAATTGTAATGGTCTTTTCTTTTTCGTCGAACTCAACATGAATACTGAGCTCACTATCACCTTCATACAAACTATCGTCAGCCAGTGCCTCAAAACGTAATTTATCGCAGGCATCTGACGCATTTGATACTAATTCCCGCAGGAAAATTTCTTTATTTGAATACAGTGAATGCGTCATCAAGTGTAGAATTTGGCGGGCTTCAGTTTGAAATTCGAGGGTTTCTTTACTTGCTTCAACGCTCATTTTTTACTCCAGAATATAGATATTTAATTAATAATTATGGCTTGTCGATGTATATGGGGATAAAAATCACCTTATCAAGCCTTGCTCTGCACTTTTCAATAACCGTATTTTCTGCAAATTTTGACTGATTAACGCTTTACGCGATTCACTGCCAGTGACCTGCAATAACTCGCTATAGATTTTTTTTGCATCATCAAAAATTTCTGCCTGCACTAACGATTCGGCTGCTTTAAACCGAGCAGATTGCGCCCATAAATCATTGCCTTCATCTGTAACCGCACGCGCAGAAGATAGATAATTTAATGCTGCACGATCATATTGTTTTAAAGCAAAAAACGACTCGGCTTTCCAGAAATAAATCTCACGTTTTAGTTTTTCAGACAAGTTTTTAAACGATATTAACTTAAACAGATTAATCGCCTGCTGATGCTGCTGTACAGTTTGAAAATCAAATACCACCTGAATATATCGGTCCAGTTCTGCTGGTGTTATCGTGCTTTTTTCAGCTCTATTTTTTTCATGCATAGTCTGGCGAATTATTTTTTCACTCTGTTTATACTCACCCTGCATAATCAAAACGCGTGCTTTTCGCATTCGCCATTCAAAGTTTGACCTGCCTTTGGGTGGCTGCTGTAAACTTTTCATTATTGTTGATGCATCGGCGTATTTACCTGTAGACAAAGCATAATCAACTAAACGATAACGAACCTTTTCTGGCAAAGTAGCAATATTATCGATCTGCTCGCTGTGTAAATACAGTTGACTAATCAACGCTAAGTCAGGCTTACGATTTTCTAAAACATCAGCTACCGCCAAACCACTTTTTTTATATAACGCCCACAAATCATCTGCGGTAATTTGATAGGTTTCATCCAATACTGAATGTTCCACATTGAGTGATAGCAGCGCTTCGGCATATTGTATTTGTAGCGGTAAATCAGAAAGACTTTTTGCAGCCAGGAACGCCACATAGCTGTACGCCCAACGAGCTGAGACATTAAGCTGAGTACTCAGTCGCTTTTTTATTTTCTGGCTTATTTTTTTCGCCGCCTTAGGGTTATTCTGCAACTCAGCTAACAACATAAGGGCCTGCGCTTCATCTGAATCTACCTGTTTCAACAATGGCACAGCCTGTTGTGGCCGACCCGTTCTCATTAACACTTGCGCCTGTAATAACAACCACTCACTATTTGTCGTTTTAGTTTTATAGTCACGATCATATTTAATTAACGCTCGGCGCGCATCATCATCGTTTTTCATTTGTAGATAAGCACGAATAACCAAACGCCGCCAGGCCGAAGGCAAGGAAGGATCACGATCTTCCACACGCGACAGCCACAGTAATCGCTGCAATTGCGCCAGCGCCTGCCCATTTTGTTTTAAATGAAGCTTGGCAACCACCTGTTGTGTTTCAAACCATAAGCGAATTTTTTGTGTGATTTGTTTTTCAGGCAAAGCGGTATCGAACAACCGCTGTGTTCTATCAATGATTACCTGCCACCGCTCAAGAGCGATCAGTAAATTGATGCGTCTGTGTTCAAAGGCATACCAGTCAGCGGTAAATTTCTGGCGTATTTTCTGCTCACGCTCAAGCAAACTAAGCGCGAGTGCGGGCACACCTAGCGCAGTAAGTTCGTCCATTTGTGCGAGCGATTCAAAAGTTACGGATTTTTTTTCAGACTTATTTCCAGCCGTCTTTTCAAAGGCAGGATCAGCCCAGCTATTAGCGATGACTACAAAGTAAAAGATAATGAAAACAAAATTACGCATTAAATAAACTCACGTTACTTTTTTATTTAGCTTGCATGTAAATATGACACTCGAAAAAAAAGAGCGGCACAATAAATTGTCCACTCCTTAATTT
>CAZCOZ010000044.1:0-13674 GCA_964500555.1 uncultured Thiotrichaceae bacterium
AAGTATATTCAATGTCAGCCAACCAATCAAAACCCTTAAGTTATCGTGATGCTGGCGTGAATATCGACGCCGGCAATAAATTCGTCGAAAAAATCAAATCCAGCGTCGCCAGTACCAATCGCCCTGGTGTAATGGGCAGTCTTGGCGGTTTTGGCGGTTTATTTGAATTACCCACTGATCGTTACAAACACCCTGTTCTGGTCTCAGGCACGGATGGCGTAGGCACCAAATTAAAGCTCGCCATTGAATTAAACAAACACGATACCATCGGTATTGATTTGGTCGCGATGTGTGTCAATGACATTTTAGTACTGGGTGCAGAGCCTTTGTATTTTCTTGATTACTATGCCACTGGCGAATTGAATACGGACATTGCAGCCAATGTCGTCGAAGGTATTGCCGAAGGTTGTCGCCAGTCCAACGCCGCTTTAATTGGTGGCGAAACCGCGGAAATGCCAGGAATGTATAGCAAAGGCGATTATGACCTTGCTGGATTTTGTGTGGGCGTAGTAGAAAAAGAAAATATCATCGATGGTTCTCAGGTAAAAGCGGGCGATGTAATGATAGCGATTCCATCCAGCGGGCCTCATTCTAACGGCTATTCACTAATCCGAAAGATTATCGAAGTCAGCAATGCCGATCTTAATACTAAGCTTAGCCAGTCAATAGGCAGTGACGAAGGAAGCAACAAAGGAAGCGACGAAGAAAGCCGCACCACTTTAGGTGAAGCCCTGCTTGCACCAACCACAATTTATGTCGAGGCCATTCATGCCTTGCTTGGTAAATTTAACATTCATGCAATGGCACATATTACGGGCGGCGGTTTACTGGAGAACATTCCTCGCGTTTTACCTGATGACACAAAAGCCGTAATCAACCAGAAAAGTTGGCAGTTGCCTCCCGTATTCCAGTGGTTACAAAAAAACGGCAATGTTGAAATCAACGAAATGTATCGCACTTTTAACTGCGGCGTTGGCATGGTACTCATTACTAGTAAGGAAGAATCTGAAAATATTATCGCTGCATTACAACAACAAAATGAAAATGCATGGTTACTGGGTACAATCGAACCCAACTCAACCGAAACTGACTCCAGTGATAATGAGCAGGTTGTTTTTAGCTAAAACATATTTTCCAATAATACTCTGGAATATTTTGGGTCACACGTGAAAAAAGCATCACTGGTTGTACTTATTTCTGGCGGCGGCAGTAATCTACAGGCGATTATTCAGGCGATTAGCGAACAAACTATCAATGCTGAAATAAAAACCGTCATCAGTAATAAGGCTTCGGCTAAAGGACTCGATCACGCAACAAAAGCGAATGTCGCTACGCACGTTATTGAACACACCCAGCATCCTTCAAGAGAAGCATTTGACCAGGCAATGATTGATATTATCGATCCTTTAGAGCCCGACCTTGTTATTCTCGCTGGATTTATGCGCATATTAAGTGACCACTTTATTGAACATTACAAACAACGTTTAATCAATATTCACCCATCATTATTACCAAAATATAAGGGCCTAAACACACATCAACAGGCAATTGAGAATAACGAAGCAGAACACGGTGCCAGCGTACATTATGTTAATGCCGAACTCGATAGCGGCCCCGTTGTCATACAGGTAGTTGTACCTGTATTGGAAAATGACAGTAAGGAAACCCTGGCTCAACGCGTATTAAATGAAGAACATCATATCTATCCTATCGCGATAAAAATGCATTGTGAAAATAGAATAACTTTTGATCAGGATCAAATACAGTTAGACGGAAAGGCGCTTACTCAACCCCTACTTTGGAAAGACAAAAAATTAGTTCGACAATAGATTAAGATAAAGAATCTCTGAACTAATTGAACCTTGACTAATTGAATCTTGACTAATTTAACTTTGACCAGTTTAATTTTGACCCATCTAACCGTGAAAAAATAGAACAATGAATACAGCTTTAAAAATTTTCTTTATTTTCCTTACTTTGACATTAAGCCAAACCATTTTTGCAGCACGCGAACTACCTGAATTCAGCGCCAATTACGCCGTTAAAAAATACGGTGCCAAACTTGCTGAAGCGCATTACCAGTTAACGCATACTGAGTCTGGTTATAAATTCACTCAAAATACCAAACTTCACGGTTTAGCTAAATTACTTGGTAACGATACCATTTCTGCGGTTAGCTACATCCATCAAATTGGTGACGCACTGTTATTACAAAAACATACATACAGACAAACAGGCAAAGAAAAAAACAAGAACGAAGACATTAGTATCTCCTGGAAGCATGAAGCTCCAACACTCGGAAACTCAACTCAGGCGAGTTCTAAAAATAAGAGCATAAAGGGGGAAATAAGTGGTACTGTCCGGAAAAAAACAATCAGCCTCGAAACGGAAACACCTGTTTGGGAAGCGTTATCATTCCAGATCCCCCTTATGATTGAGGTTAGCAAAGAGATAAAAGAATATCCTTACAACGCAATCATAAAAGGCAAAATTGATACCTACAATTTCATTTTAACTGAAACAAAAAAAGTCTATTTTGCAGAAAAAGAGTATCAGGCTTTACATGTAGTACGCACCGACCCAAATAGAGACAGACGGCTAAGTATATGGCTTGCACCCGAGTTACATAACTTACCATTAATTATAAAAAATTATCGTAACGGCAAGGAGCATTCAAAAGTACAGCTCGAAAAGGTCACCTTTACAAATGAACCGCCGCTGATCGGAGAAGCATCATTTGAGCCACTAATTGAAGATGACGATGACTTCTAGCTTCAATAAAACTAGCTCCAATACAACTAACCTCAACACAGCCGGCTCCAATAAAAAAAGCACACCTGGCGACGATGACAATGAACATACCCGCCCAAACAAATCACAGGAAAAACGCGACAGCCACCATTTAGTCAACCTTGGCGAAAGTCTTTTAACGTTAAAACCAGATGAAATCCGTTCTCTGGATTTACCTGAAGAACTAGAACTTGCTGTTACTACCGCGCTAAAAATTAAATCTCGAAGCGGATCAAAAAGACAGCGACTTTACATAGGCAAACTTTTACGTAATATCGATAGTGAACATATCGAAACGCAACTTAACAAGATACAACACCGTCACGATACCAATACTGCACAATTCAAACGTTTAGAAATGTGGCGTGACAAGTTAATAGAAAATGATAAAAATATACTTAATGATATCATCGCAATTTATCCCGAACTTGATCGTCAACACATTAATCAATTAATACGAGCGGCACAACAGGAAAAAAAGTTAGATAAAACACCGGCTGCTGCACGTAAACTTTTCAAATATCTCAGCGAGCTGGCAGAATCCTAGCGACAATATTTGTGTTTAAGGAACCTACGACTAATGACACAACTAATCCATGCGATTTTTTTCAGTACTTGAAATAGGTGTCGGATAACGATAAACCACCCAGTATGTCGAAAAGATAAAACTAAAAATAACCACCATCTGCACTAAATAGGATGCACGCGTATCAATCAAACCCGCAGCCAAAGCGCTGTAAACTAACAATAGTGAGAACTCACTCCCCTGACCCAGCCTGACACCCAGTTCCATCGATAGTTGTTTATTCTCACCAATAAGCAAAAAGCCCTGCTTGAAAACAAAAGGTTTAATCGCAACAATTAAAATAGCGATAACAAGACCTGCGAGCAACACATCCTGCGTCACCAAATAATTAAACTGTGCACCAATAGAAAAAAAGAATAGAACTAAGAAGAAATCACGTAACGGTTTTAAATTTTCTGCCACTGCCATTGCGACAGGCGAAGATGCAAATACTACGCCAGCTACAAACGCGCCCATTTCATAAGAGAGGCCTACTGCCTTCGCCGTACCTGCGCCTAACATACCCCAACCCAATGCTAATAAAAAAGTATATTCTTTAATAATATCAAAACGCAAAAACAGGTTATTTACAACATATTTAACCAAAACATAAGCAACAATAATCAGTATGATTAATTTAATAAACAATACTACGATTGCCATACCAACATTATCACTCTGACCACCAGTCAATAATAAAATAAGAATAATAGCAATCACATCTTGCATAAGCAAAACACTAATCATCATTTCACCGGTATGTTTATGATGCAATGCAGTTGTTGGAATCAACTTCAGGCTTACAATAGTGCTAGAAAACATAAGAGCCGCACCAATAATAATGCTTTCGAGCAATGAAAAATTAAACAGCAATGCTGCCGAAGAAATAACAGCAAGAAACACCAGACTGGTAAATAAAGTAACAACCGCTGTTTTACTAAATAGATGGTATAAACGATCAGGTTTTAAATTCATCCCTAAAAGATATAAAAGGAGAATAACGCCAATATGTGAGAGCTTTTCTATATGCTCAGGCTGTTGAATAAAACCAAAACCTAACGGCCCTGCTACAACTCCTAGTGCAATATACGCAAGAATAATAGGTTGCTTCAGGTACAAAAAAGCCGTAGCTAGTACAGCTGCACCAGCAAATATCAAAACAAATTCAAAAATGATATTTTGATAAACGATGTTAAAATTCCTGTTATATTTTTAAAAATTGAATCTTAACGAATTTAAAGCGTCATTAACCAAACGAGAAACATCCAATTAAATTATTTTATTCTGAAGTTACACTCAAATCGTTTATGTTCAAGTGCTGGAAACATTTTTCTGGTACGTTCAGATTTTTCTAAATCAATACTCGCAACAACAACACCGGTACCGTGAGGCAGACGATTCAAAACCTGTCCCCAGGGATCAATTATCATACTATCACCGTGCGTTTCACGGCCACCGACATGATAACCGCCCTGATCTGCTGCAATCATAAAACACAAATTTTCAATTGCACGTGCACGTAATAACGATTCCCAATGCACCTTACCTGTTAAACTGGTAAAAGCCGAAGGTAAAGCACATATTTCCATTTTTTGCTCAATCATGGCTCGGAATAATTCAGGGAAACGCAGGTCGTAACATATTGCTAACCCTAAGCGTCCGAAAGGTGTTTCAGTAACAACAATTTCGCGCCCAGACGAAATCGTTTCTGACTCGGTATAACTTTCATTGCTGGATTCAATGGTAACGTCAAACAAATGTATTTTGTCATAACGTGAAACCACTTCACCTTGTGAGTCAATTAACAAACAAGAGGAAAAAACTTTACCCGCTTCGTTTGATTGTAATGGGATCGTCCCGCCCACTAGCCAAATATTATTTTTTACTGCCTGCTCTTTTAGAAAATCCTGTAATAAGCCTGCACCACTTTCTTCAGCAACTTTTACCTGGTCGGTTTCTGAGGTACCCATTATTGCAAAATTTTCTGGCAGCACAACAAGTTCTGCTTCCTGCTGAACAGCCGTTTTAATCAATTTCTCAGCTTCAGCCAAGTTAGCTTTTACATTTGGCCCTGACGCCATTTGTATTGCTGCAACTTTACTCACCAATCAATCTCCCGTTAACTTTTTTTAACATCTTCATATTTTTTTCAGAGTATCTTTTTTAGCATGACTTTTTGCTATCCAGATATAGAATATCAAAACCTGCACACATAAAGATATACTCTAAGTTACTAATTTTAGACTATAAATCGTAAAAAACTAAGAACTACTTAACGTCTATTTAATTGAAATTTTATTTCATCATCAGCCACGCTTCCCGGTGTAAGTAACATGAAACGAGAAGGAACGCCTAATGCGACTAACCAGTCAACCAGTTCCTGCACCCAAAACTCACCTTCTTCACCACCGGGGTATTGAATTTCTATTATCTCATTTTTATGCGGCTGTGTGCTTTTCTGCGCTCTTTTCTGTGCGTTGCCCTGCAGACTTTTCACCTCAGACAACCACGTATTCACTAAATTATTCAGCACGGAAAGTGACAAAATGGATTCACCATTACGAGCAATTTCCCATTGATCGGCTGTTAGTACCCAGGATGATTGCTCGGTTACTGACTTTATTGCTGACTCTATTGCTACTTCTGTTACTAATGGCGTATTAAAACTTTTGTTATCAACCGTTATTGTTTCAGCACGATCAATTTCAGTTACTTTGATGTTGATATTTTCTGCAAAAGCGAATTTGCTAATCAATGTAATAGTGACAGGCATTAGCAAAACACAGACCAGCTGCTTTGTTAAACGTTTAGACAATTGTTTTATTACTATCATCAGTTGTAAGTACTCTCCAATTAAAGCCATCTAATTAAAGCTTAGCGAATTAAAGTTCGTCCAGCTCGTCATCTTCGGATGTGCTCTGTGTTTTTTCAACAATTTCTTCTGTTATAGGATCGCTCCAACTACCCGTTATCGAGTAAACACTATGTCCTATCACACCAAGGTCAAATATTTTCTGAAGCAACGCCAAACCTGCGCCAACGACAACACCACCCACTAAAACACCTCCAGCGAAAGTAAGCGTATCGGTATGCGGTTTAACATGCATTAATAAATTAAAGTCCTGCTTGACCAGGCCAATACTACCAAACATATTAATATTTGCTGCCGGTGCAGAAATATCAAATTTTTTCAACGAACCATGACCACCAAAAAATTCAATGTTTCCTTTAATCGAATCAAACGAAAAACCCTTGCGATAAACATCACCAAAATTAAATGCCAAACGATTTGTTAGCTTGAATATATTCATCAAACCTAATAATCGCCCTCCTGCACCGGGCTCTACTTCAAGTATTTCACCATTATGCATATCAAAAGAAGCATTACCTTTTAATGCGTCCCAGGCCAGTGCATACGGTTCAGCTGGCCACTTAATAGTAAATTCAGAATCAAACCCACTTCTATTAAGACTACGCTGATAACCAAATGCAGTGAGTGCATCGCCAATATTATCACTGGTTATTTTACCTTTTAAAACAGTCTCATGATTCACCTGTGATGACACTTCTGATAACTTGCCTGAAGATCTGTCTGATGAAATCAACCAACTTCCCGTTCCATCGAAAGCAAATGCTGTCGCATTCAGTACAAAAGTATTAATCAACATTCCGTACTGGCTCCAATCTGTTTTTAATATCGCATCAGTAAAAACCCAGTCATTCCAGATGACACTTTTTGATTTCCAGTCGAGCGCGGGAAAATCAGTAGGCTTTAAAGATTTTTTAGTCTTACCCTCTCCGACACCTACCTTATCTGCCACCAGCAATGCCGACAAATTAATTCTGTCTAAGTCCAGGGTAATCTGACTATTCTTATCTAAATCCGATGAAAACTCAGCAATACCTCCTAAATAATCAGACTCAACATCAATATTCCAAACTTTGTTTTCATTAAGCTTCGCATAAAACTCAAATACTTTTTCTCTGGCATTATTCGTTTTCGTATCAAGCGTTTTTACATCAATCGCTTTTACATCAATAGTTAGTTTATTGTCTTTCAATACATGAATTTTTGCATTTAACTCAAGTTCTTCACCAGTATTTTTATGCACTGCATCCGAAATATTAACAACAACATTATCTAATGACGAACTCGCGTCTATTCGCAGCAATTCATTACTTCGACCAGCAGGTAATTCAAAATCAATCGACCAGAAAGATGAGCCAGATAGCCAGTTATCCGGCACCCACTTATAATGCTGTAACAGGTAATCAACATTGATAACACCACCAAGATGAAAAGATATTTCCTTACCGTCATCAGTTAGATGTGTATTAGCAGAGAGCAATACAGGGTTCCCTTCAATATAGGCTTCAATTGAATCTGAGAATATCGTATCGTTGGTAAAATCAAGAGTGCCATTAATTTGATTAATGCTATAGCTCATTTCTGGGTAATAAATTTCAGCATCATCAAAAACCAAACGCCCATCAACACTGACATCTTCATCCTTATTGTTTAACGGGATGCCAATTTTAAGGCTCAAATTACTATTGCCTCCTAATTGAAACAAACGCATGGTATCACCCAGTTTCTTATCTAGTGGGCTATTCCATATATAAGACTGAATATCTTCATTACTCCCTCGCACATTAGCAATTACCTTGATATAAGCGTCAGCTAAGTTTTTTATCCTGGCCGAACCTGCATAGAGAGAAGCATTTTGCGTGGTTGATTTCACATCCGTAACATCTAGCGACATACTATTAAATTTCAATTTCGCCGATGTGTTTTTCAATAATGGCCAGTCATCTAAATACTTCATATCAAAGTTTTTAGCAGAAAATAATACCTGAAAAACACCCTTATTTTCACGATATGGAAAATCGTTGAGATCACCATTCAAGATAAATTGTCCACTGGGTACATAACCGTTTGTTACCGCACTATCCAACCATGAAACCAGCCCTTTACTCATTATCCCAACGGGCAAATATTTATGCGTGTGTTTTATTGCCGCATTATAAAAATCAGTTTGAATATCTGCTTTTATCGGACCATTTGCTACTGACTGTAGATTCAATCGCGTAAAGGTATTTATATCCTTATTTTTTATCTGCAACCGTTCTGAATCAATCTCCCATGAACCCATAGCCTTTTCATTATCAGAGAAAGTGAGATAAACATCACCCGATATCACATCAGCGATAAGGGGGTTTCTAAATAGCTTATTAAATCCCACTACAGCATCGTTTGTGAAAAATGCAATATTAGCCACATTATTTTCATGATGGATAACAGCGTCGATGCCTTTGACTAAAAACGCATTAGCTTCATCACGCATCGAAAAATCATAAATAGTTGCATCGACATAAAGCCTGGCGAGAAAATCTGTCACATTCGCACCCGGCATTTCAACTGGACGCGCATCATCTGACGCTACATCATTTTTCTTCGTTTCAGAATCATCTACTTCGTGTGAGTCACGTTCTTGAACTTTGGTAGTTTGTACTTCTACTGACTGGGATTCGACAGGCTTCTCTTTAATTAATTTTTGAATTAATTCTTGCTTGGCGAGACGTAAACTTAAATTATAAATATCCCCCTGCAACCCATGATCTTTTATCTTTTTATATTTTTCACTAATATCTTTACCAAAAACATCACCATCAAATACAACTTCAGCAATATCATGAAAATCATTTAAACGAATAAAGTCGGCGTTAAAATAATAATTATTTTTGTCTTCATTCGATAACAAATTTATTGGCTTACCCCATTTTGCCTGTGACTCATCACCAAAATAAAAATTTGAAATAGATAATTGTCGATTTTTACCTGCTAGAAAATAATTAATATCTGCTGTGAGAAAATTTGTTTTCCAATATTTATTCGTCGTTGAATTTTGTATTGAAAAGTCATTTGCAGAAAAACGGGTTGTTAACTGACTAATTTCATTTCCTTGTAACGTACTCCAGACAGCCACATCAACTATCGAATTAAGCTCATGATTTTTTAAAAACTTAAATTTGTTATTCCACTGATTGACATTAATGGCATTGGCTTCAACATAGATATCACCATATAAAGAATCAAAATCACCTCTTAAATTTGCAACGATCGCAATATCTTTACCGTACTCATCTGGCAAGTTAGTCGATATTTTTATGTTATGCGTATTAAACTTGTTCACGACGCTTACATTCACATCAAGCAAGCTGATCTTTAATTTATCTCCAGTATGATCCTGATAATGTATATCGCTATCGTGCAACAGGTAATCTGAATTTTTCAACATATATAAAAGCTGTTCAGGTAATTCATTTTCACCTTCACTACTAAATTTAATACCTTGCACCAACCATTCATTATTGGATAATTTTTCAATTGAAATTTGAGTTCCTATCAAACCAACATTACCGACAATAATCTCACCACGTAATAACGAAACAGCTGTATCTAATTCAACAAATGCTTCTTTAAAATCGAAGATGTGAAGTTTATGATCTTTATCGAAGACCGATACATTAAGCAGTTTCAGTCGAGGTGAAAACCAGTGAATAGCAGCATCAATAGAACCAATCTCTACTGGCAAACCAATTTGACGACTTATTTCCTGTTGTATTTCGGCTTTATAACCCGTTGCATAAGGAAGCGTGGCACGTAATACACTAAATACTACTGCAACAGATATCAGTATCACCGAAAGGAGAATGATAAGACTTACTCTGAAATGATGATTCCATCGCATGACTTAGCGCTACGAAGAAATAAGTACGGGGAAACACAACATCGTTCTACACAATAACAACATCATATTGCTCTTGTGTAAATAATGCTTCGACCTGAAATCGAATAGGAATACCAATAAAACCTTCTAGCTCAGCCAGACTATTTGATTCTTCATCAACCAGCAAATCAACCACATCTTGCCCAGCTAGAACAAGCAATTCTTTTGCGTCGAACTGACGTGCCTCGCGCAGAATTTCTCTGAAGATTTCATAACAGATTGTCTCTGCGGTTTTTATTGTGCCGCGACCTTCGCAAGTTGGGCAAGTCCCGCATAGTACATGTTCGAGACTTTCACGTGTTCGCTTACGTGTCATTTCAACCAGACCCAGCGATGACACTTCACATATTGATGTTCTTGCATGATCTTTTTCCAGGGCTTTCTCAAGTGCCCGCAGAACTTGACGCTTATGTTCTTCCACCAACATATCAATAAAATCAAGAATTATTATGCCGCCCAGGTTGCGTAAACGTAATTGCCGAGCAATACCTTGCGCTGCCTCAAGGTTTGTTTTAAAGATGGTTTCCTCAAGGTTACGACTACCAACATACGCGCCTGTATTAACATCAATGGTTGTCATTGCTTCGGTTTGATCGATAATTAAATAACCACCCGACTTCAGCTGCACTTTTCGTTCAAGTCCTTTTTGAATTTCGTCTTCCACTGCATGCAAATCAAAAATAGGACGTTCGCCGGGATAGTGCTCAATAAATTTTACAACGTCGGGAACATATTGATTCGCAAAATCAGTCATCGAATTACAGGTTTCACGCGAATCAACACGAATAATTTCAATATCTTCATCAACCATGTCACGCAATACACGTAAAAACAAAGGCAGGTCTTTATGAACAACACTACCCGCTTCAATATCACTGGTATTATTTATGTTATCCCAAAGGCGATTTAGATAGGTAATATCACTCGCTATGGCTTTTTCATCTATGCCTTCTGCCGCTGTACGTAGAATATAACCTGCATCTTGAATACGGTGTTCCTGCGCAAGCAACAAATTTTTCAGTTGCTCACGATCGTCTTCATTCTCTATGCGTGAAGACACACCAATATTATTTGCATTAGGCATAAAGACTAAATAACGCGAAGGGATAGTAATATTTGTTGTCAGTCTTGCTCCTTTGGTACCCAGTTGGTCTTTAAGCACCTGCACCAATATTGTCTGACCTTCTCTTAATACCTGACTGATGGCGACCTGACCATCGGCAGCATGACCATTTGCCGCATTTCCGTTATCACTTTTAGATTCTTTATTTTTTTGCGCAACGTCGGACACGTGCAAAAAAGCTGCCTTCTCTAAACCTATATCAACAAATGCCGCTTCCATACCGGGTAATACACGAACCACTGTCCCCTGATAAACATTGCCAACTAAACCACGACTTCGACTTCGTTCAATATACAAATCGTTCAATAAACCGTTTTCAAGTATTGCAACACGTATTTCCTGAGGTGTTACGTTAATTAATATTTCCTTACTCATCATATTTTTTATCATTTTTATAGTTTGTGTCGCTGCGTCCCCATTAACGCTACCTCAAAGGGAAAAGAGACTTTTTCAGTCAAATATAAACTCACTATAAACACCGCATTGTTTAAGGAGTTTCGCCGTTTCATAAAGTGGTAACCCCATCACACCAGAATAACTGCCGTTGATACGTTTAATAAATTGTGCAGCGATACCTTGAATAGCATAAGCCCCTGCCTTGTCATCCGCTTCACCCGTCGCTACATAACGATCAATTACGTTTTCATCAAGCCTTTCAAAAAATACTTCACTGCTATTTATTAAACAAAGTTTTTTATTATTTGTAACAATAGCAACCGATGTATGGACGAAATGTTTTTTTGCGGACAGTTGTTGCAACATTTTCTTTGCATGTTGCCTGCTCTCAGGTTTCCCTAAAATCGAACCATCAATTTCCACAATCGTATCGGAACCTAATACAGGCAAATTTTCTTTTTCGTTTATACCACCCTTACTCATCACAGCATAGCCACATTGCGCCTTTTCCATAGCAAGACGTTGCACATAATCCAGCACAGCTTCGCCTGATTTTTGCGCCTCATCAATATCAACAGCATGCACCTTTGCTTTGATCCCTATTTGTTGCAGTAATTCGGCGCGCCGCGGTGAAGCCGATGCCAGAATAATTTGGTAGTCGATTTTGTTCATGCTCGGTGATACGGATGATTATTTAAAATACTCCACGCACGGTACAGTTGTTCTAATAAAACAACCCGCACCAGTGGATGCGGGAACGTTAATTCAGACAATGATATTTTCATTGCCGCTTTTGCGAGTAGCTCTTCCGACACACCATCTGGTCCACCGATAATAATGGATACATCCTGACTTTGCTCCAACCACATGCCTAGCATTTTCGCCATTTTCATCGTACTTACTTTTTTTCCTAACACATCAAGCACAAGCAACATTGAATCTTTGGGTACCGCATCCAGCAACTTGCGACTTTCGTCTCGCACTATTCTTGGAATATCTGGATTTTTCCCGCGTTTAATTAATGGCAAAAAAATCGAGTTAACTTTAATTTCAGCAGGCAGACGTTTTAAAAAATCATTACTGGCAATCTCAACCCAGTCAGGCATTTTATTTCCAATCGCAATTAAATTAACTTTCACGGTAATGATTCATCATTAAATAAAAATCGTCTACTTAAACGAAAACCACGTCATTGCGAGCATAGCGCGGCAATCTCTGGCAGACGCACTCCGCATGATGGGATTGCTTCGTACCTCGGCAATTGCTCCTGCATTACCCTACTACTGTACGTCCTGTACATATCGCAATGACGATTTACGACTTTCGCCTTAACGTAAGTGTTATTCATCCCTTACATCACGTCATGTTCTTTTCTATGTGCCATCTCTTGCGCCACGTCGACAGACCATAAACTTTCCAGGTCATAAAATTCTCGTACCTGACGTTGCATTACGTGCACAATCACATCACCTAAATCAACCAACACCCACTCACCTTCTGCCTCGCCTTCAAAACCTAAGGGTGGTTTTTCCGCTTTTTTCGCGTCAGCAATAACATTGTTGGCGATTGATTTTACATGGCGACTTGAAGTGCCTGATGCGACAATAATCCAGTCGGTCACCGTGGTTTTGCCTTTCACATCCAGCACCACAATATCTTCCGCTTTCATATCTTCCAGCGCATCAATTGCCAGCTGTTGAATATCATGTTGTTTCATTTCATCGACTGTCATTTATAAAACCTCTCAATTGCCGGCTGACGGCAGCAGGCATGTATTCGCTAATATCTTCACCACTTAGGCATTTCTCTCTTATACGTGTTGATGAGATATCGAGTTGTGGTACGGATTGTAGCAGGATTCGACCTGCCGCTTGCGATGTTAAAACGCTAACATCTGTTGTTATTTTTTTAGCCAGGAAATCATAATTCTTAGCTTCTATTTTTTTAGAATTCTGGTTTAACATTTCTGCCTCGTCAAACCCCGGCCGCGTGGTTACCACCAAATGACA
>CAZCOZ010000044.1:13774-16650 GCA_964500555.1 uncultured Thiotrichaceae bacterium
TGAAAAATGAAAAATGAAAAATAAAGAAACAAAAGCATATTTAAAAATAAAACCAAACTATCAACACTGAAAAAATTGCTCCTAAATATTTTTCATTTTTCATTTCCTTATATGCCCATCACCCAATACAATATATTTCTGACTGGTTAAACCTTCCAAACCCACAGGGCCACGCGCATGTAATTTATCGGTGCTGATACCAATTTCTGCACCCAGACCATATTCAAAACCATCGGCAAAACGGGTTGATGCATTCACCATAACGGAACTGGAATCGACTTCACGCATAAATTGCCGCGCATGGGTGTAGTTTTCAGTAATGATTGAATCCGTATGTTGAGAACTGTATTGATTGATGTGATCAATTGCGGCATCAATATTATCGACCACACGAATCGATAACACAGGCGCTAAATACTCTGTTTCCCAATCTTCTTCTTTTGCTGCAACCGCTTTATTCGCACCTAAAATAGAAAGCGTTTTTTCACAGCCGCGCAGCTCAACCTTTTCATCAAGATACATATCTGCCAATGTCGGTAATATTGTTGTCGCCTGTGATTCAGAAATCAGCAAGGTCTCCATCGTATTGCAGGTACCGTAACGCTGTGTTTTTGAATTGAAAGCAACGCTCAATGCTTTTTCTGTATCCGCGTCATCGTCAATGTAAACATGACAAATGCCATCAAGGTGTTTTATAACGGGGACTTCCGATTCATTACTAATACGCTCGATCAAACTTTTACCACCACGCGGAATAATGACATCCACCGAATCTTTTAAACGTAACAATGCACCCACTGCTGCACGATCAGTGGTCTCAACCACCTGTACAACATCCGCAGGCAAACCGGCTTTCTCAAGTCCAAACTTAATGCACTCGGCAACCGCCTGATTAGAATTGATTGCCTCAGACCCACCACGTAATATCACTGCGTTGCCTGATTTCAAACACAGACCGGCGGCATCAGCAGTCACATTGGGACGTGACTCATAAATAATACCAATCACACCAAGTGGCACACGCATCTTGCCAACTTGAATACCGGATGGTTGATAGGCAAGATCGGTTATTACACCGATGGGATCAGATAGGGATGCGATTTGTTGCAGGCCTTCAGCCATCGACGCAATTCTGTCATCCGTTAGTTCTAAGCGATCAAGTAACGCCGCATCCAGACCTTTTTCCTTGCCCGCCGCCAAATCTAGCTGATTGGCTTTTTTAAGTTGCTCTGCCTGTTCGATAATACGTTGTGCAATTGTCATTAACGCCGTATTTTTCTCACCCGTAGAAGCACGGCCAATTTCACGCGAAGCAGCGCGGGCGGCATGACCAACCTGAGTCATATACGATTCAACGTCATCGATTGAGTTATTTGGTGAGGCGTTTTTTAGTGGGGAATTTATGTTTGCATTCATAGGCTTATTATAACCAATGCAGAATCAGCTTGCAGTAGCAATTGCTGTTATTGATTATGCTAATGCAATACGATTATAGGCTATCAATGCTATTAGCTAACAGTGATAACAAACTGATTTTTAAAGAATAACCCACTTACCCTTGACTTTTATATTAGAATATTATAATATACTGACACTTACTTATTAATAGCAACACCGGAGAACATTATGTTAACAACATTAGCAATCATAAATATGGCAGTAGCAGCATTCTTAATCAATGACACGGGCGTTGAAGCGGCGGATTTAAGCGCTTCTCGCACTGAACCGACTGTAATAGTCGCAACGCTTGATGATCAGACAGCAAACACTGAATAATCAGAAAACCCGCCTCGAGCCGCCCTATTATCGTCTAGAACTGAACGATAATAGGGCGGCTATTTTTTTGTTTAAGCTTCCTTGTTTAACGCCTGCGTAACACTTATCCAAATCTAAAACTTCTCTATATTTTACAGGCTCTGATATTAATACTGCTTACTTAAAGCGAGCAAGTCCGTCATTGCGAGCGATAGCGCGGCAATCTCTGGCATGTGTACTCCGCCATAACGGGATTGCTTCGTGCCTCGGCACACCGCTTCGCTGCTCCGGCATTGCCCTACTACTGTACGTCCTGTACATATCGCAATGACACTTTTGGTTTTTACACTGCATTAATCAACAATCAAATTACCCGTGGCAAGCAGTGAGTTGATAATATCCTGATCAGTTAACGTACCACCTGCGGTTAAATCAATTCCATCTAGTCCAATATTTTGAACCATCTCGAACGTACCGCCACCATCTGCGTCAATTTGGACATCAGTACCACCGTTACCGTCACTTTGGAAATGCAGATAATCGGTTAATGGGTTGGATTCTTCGCCTTGCAGTAAGTTTGATAAATCAAGAACGTCTCCATTTGTACCTGAAATGAAATCGGTGATTGTGTCATCAGCTGGGTTTAGCGTCGTTCCTTCATCGCTTGAGTTCCAGACAAAAACGTCACTGTCTCCTCCACCCGTTAAAGTGTCATCACCCTGACCACCGTAAAGAAAATCAATGCCGTCGCCGCCGAGTAAACTGTCATTACCGGCACCGCCGTAGAGACTATCATTACCCTGATTACCTTCAAGTTGATCGTCACCTGCACCACCAAAGACCTGGTCATCGCCAGCTCCACCTTTAGCAACATCATCACCGGTACCACCATCTAGCAAATCGGCACCTGCGCCACCATCCAGGTAATCCGCATCAGCGCCACCGAGTAAGGTATCAGCACCTGCTCCACCAACCAAATTATCCAGCCCCGTTCCACCGGTTAAGGTATCGTCGCCAAGACCACCACTAAGGGTATCGTGACCAGCGCCACCGCTAAGGTTGTCATCGCCAGCATCACCGATGATCGCATCATTTAAGTTTCCGCCAGTAATACTGTCAGC
>CAZCOZ010000045.1:0-2544 GCA_964500555.1 uncultured Thiotrichaceae bacterium
TCAACTTCAGGCTGAGGAATACCAATACCCGTGTTGTCATCAAAAAGTAAATTTTCTCTTTCGATTTCGAAATTATCTGTATTGATGCTAAAAGGTGTAAGACGTGTATCAACTTCGCCTTCACGCCCTTCACGTTCAAAATCAGATGATTGATTTAGCGTTTCATACGATGCTGTTTGTCCAGCTATTCCTGTCGACGTGGGGTCTAATTCAGCAAGGTCTATACCATCGACAATAATTTTTTGCAGGGCTGCAATTTGATTAACATCGGCGTCGTCATAAGGGCCATGTTTAAAAGTTACGCTTTCATCAAGGAGTACTTCAGATTGAGCACCAATGGGCAATTGATTACCGTTATAAAATACTACGACAACTTTTGCATTCAGACCCGTTATTAATACGTCGCCATCTCGAAGGACATCGCCTACATTAGCAACTCTAATAACACCGTCTGCAGAGCGTACTTCTACACTACCTGTTTGCTCTGAAATATACCCAATTTCTTTCGTAGCCATAATAAAACCTCAATTTAACTAGATTAAGCATAGTCAAAATTTTGAGGTTTGTTGTTGTACTGAAGTACAATATAAGGGACACTAAAGAGAGTGAAAAATGACTTATAACTTATTGTTTATACAGCACCTAACTGTTTCAGATAAATAACCAGAGCCAGACGATCAGTGACAGAAAGCTTTTTAAAGACATGCGTTAAATGGGCTTTTACCGTGCGCTCAGTAATATCGTATCTGCGAGCAATCACTTTATTGCTATTACCGTCTGCAACGCTAAAAGCGATTTGTTTTTCTCGGGGTGTTAATACATCCAGTGCGTCTGGATCAATTGTTTGCCTGATACTGCCATGTGCCAGTGTCAATGCTTCAGCTAATAGCTCCGGCGGGTACCAGCTTTGGCCCGAGCTCACTAATTCAGACAATTGTTTATAATGCGCTGTCGCCATATAACCATTACAGTAGCCACGTATTCCCTTGTTTGTGTAAGACAACATACTTTCTACAGTGGGAGAGTCTTCTGCGATAACAACATGATCAATTAAATACATATTGTCATTAAGACATTTAGACACCGCTTCTTCAGTAAATGAACTTGCATGAACGATGTATGTTTCCACACCGACTGTTTTCGAAAAGTCTAAATCAGAGAAAAACTCCACAGGCTGTTTTAACGTCTGCTTAACATACGACTTGTATGATTCAGATTGTGAATAAATAGAAATAGTCATATTTAACTCTCTGTTAGCGCTCTTTCCAGGCCACGATTAATTGGCTTAAGCAGATATTCTAGAATGGTTTTTTTGTCTATAATAATGTCTGCTTCACTTGTCATGCCTACTTTAATTAACATTTGTCTTTCACTTCGACCAAGATAAGATTTGTCCGGCTCAACACGTACAATGTAAAAACTGGCCCCATCATCTTCTGTTACTGTATCGGCACTTACAAAAATAACTTTGCCACTTAAGCTGCCATGTATTGCAAAATCATAAGCAGAAAATTTAAGGCGTGTCAGCTGCCCGATACTAATTGAGGCTATATCTGCCGGTTTAATTCGTACTTCGACTAACAACGATTCGCCTACAGGGACGATTTCTAATACTTGCCCACCTGGTGAGATAACGCCGCCAATACTATTCGCATGCAACCGTTTTACCACGCCTTTAACTGGTGAACGTAATGTTGTTCGGCTAACACGATCCTGCAAAGCATTTTGTGTTTGCGCAATGCGCGAAATTTCAGCCAGCACTTCATTCAATTCACGTTTAGCCTGATTCGAAAAATCTAAACGGCCTTGTTCCAACTTACCTCTTGCTTCTTCAATAGAAGACTGGATACGTGGCACAACAATGTCAGCAATTTCCAGTTCACCTTCAACTTCTGATTCACGTTGTTGTAATTGCAGATACTCAATTTCACTAATAATGCCGTCTTTAACTAATGGTTTTTTTATTCGTACTTCTTTCTTTAAAAGTTTCAGCGTTCTGGTCAATTGTCGCGCTTTGGACTGCGCTTCTTCTAGCACTCGCTCCTGTTGCCGCATCTGTTCACTCAAGATGCTTAATGTTTCATCCAGCTGTTGCTTATTACTTTTGTATAAGCCTTCTTCCGAACGCAACGCTTCGGGTGCTAATTTTTCTAGTTCCGCCTCATTCACAAATTCACTACCGTGTGCTTCTGCGGTTAAACGTAAACTTCGAACACGTAGTTCGTAATACAACAAACGGTTTTCCTGAAAAGAACTGGAAAAAGCGATTTCACTCAATTTAATTAACGGTTGATTTGCGCTAACCAGGTCACCTTCTTTCACCAAAATTTCGGCAACAACGCCGCCCTCTAAACTTTGTACCAGTTGCACCTGGCGAGCAGGAATCACTTTTCCTGAACCGCGAACAAGCACATCAATCTCAGCCCAGTTCATCCATAAAATGGCAACAACAACAAAAGCACAAATTATTTGCACCGTCAGAATTAATTTTTTAGGCGAACGCTCAATAACCGCAGCAGACAAACTGCGCATATATTTAAGATC
>CAZCOZ010000045.1:2644-16487 GCA_964500555.1 uncultured Thiotrichaceae bacterium
TTTATGCGTGATTAAAACCAGTGTTTTATCTCGAGTATAGTCAAACAATCGCTCTCTAATCATTGATTCAGTGGTATTGTCCATATTGCTTGTCGGTTCATCCAGCATCAAGATCGGCTCATCCATTAACATTGCTCGACCTAAAGCAATCGACTGACGCTGCCCACCTGACAAACATCCACCCTGCTCGCCAACAGGTGTATCAAAACCAAGTGGCAATTTATTAACGAATTGATCGATACCGCAAAGTGCTGCCACTTGCAGTATTTTTTCATCATCAATTTGAGGGTCACGATAGGTCAGGTTATCGCGGATAGTACCGCGCATAAGTTGTACGTCTTGCGATAGATAGCCGATATGGTGACGTAAATCAGCAGGATCAATTTGATTAATATTAATACCATCGATCAATAGCTCACCTTCATCGGCTTCATACAAATTCATTACCAGTTTGATGATACTTGTTTTGCCTGAGCCAACTCTACCTATAATACCAACATGTTCATGCGGCTTAATTTTAAAAGAAACCTCGGATAACGATGCACGTTGCGCTTCTGGATAAGAAAAGTGTATATTTTTAAATTCAATATGCCCGTCAAAACCAGGACGGCGAACATATTGTTTATCCTCTGAACGTTCAACCGGCGTTTCCATTAAGTTATCTAATGTTTCAAAAGCGGTACGCGTCTGTTGAAATTGTGTAATCAAACTAGCTACCTGACCAACGGGTGAAACCGCACGCGAGGACAACATAACCACAGCAATCAAACCACCTAACGATAATTCGAGATCACTAATGGCATAAATACCAAGAATAATAATAGAAACAGTATTAACCTGAACTAAAAACTGTGTTACTACAGTAATAGAATTAGACAACATTCTGCTGCGCATTGATTTTGTCGCAATATCACCGGATGCTTCTTCCCACACCCATTGCAAATGATGTGAAGCACCAAGTGTTTTAATGGTTTGAATAGAATGCAGGCTTTCGATTAAATGCGAATTTTTATTTGCTGAAGCTTCAAATGTTGATTCAACACTTTCACGCAGTGGTTTTACCAGCAGGTAGCTATAACCTAACAATAATGCAATCGTAATCATTGGCACCACAACTAGTGTTCCACCAATATAAAAAATTAATATCAACAACAATAAAGAAAAAGGCAAATCGACCAGTGTAGCCATTGTTGAAGCAGTAAAAAAGTTACGAATACTTTCAAACTCACGCAAGTTATTGGCAAATGCACCAATGCCTTTTGGCCAGTGATCCATTTTTAGATTTAATACTTTTTCATACAGTATTGAAGATATAATGATGTCGCTTTTTTTGCCTGCTACTTCAAGAAAATAAGTTCGTATAAAACGTAGCACTGTATCAAATAGATAAACAATAATGACACCGATTGCCAGCACCCATAATGTTTCCAGGGCATCGTTTGGAACCACTCGATCGTAAACATTCATAGTAAACAATGGCGTGGCAATAGCAAAAATATTAATCAGTAACGAGGCTACTAATACACTGACATAAGCTTCTTTTGAGAGTAGCAATGTATTCCAGAACCAATGACCGCTTTTTGATGAAGTATTACTTACCGGCTTACTTTGATGATTGAATTCTTTTTTAAGCAAGAAAGCAAAGCCAATATACTCTTCCGCCAACTTATCTAAATCAACCCATTCCTCACCATCAGCAACTTCAGGAAAAATAACTCGTGCACGATTATTCTCATGATCAAAACTTTCCAGAATACAGGCATTACGATCTTTTAAAACCAGAATACAGGGCAATAACAACTCCGATAAATCATGAATGTCGCGTTTAATTAAACGCGCAGCAAAACCCGCACGTTTTGCTACTCGCGAAAACATACCTTTAGAGCTGTTTATAGAAAACATCTCGGGGCCTCTCGCACCCGGCTCTACTGGCAAACCAGAAATTAACGCATCGACTGAAACTGGACGATGAAATAATTTAGAAAAAATGACCAGACATTCAAGCAATGGATCATATTGGTGCTCTACTTCTGTCACATTACCTCCCGTGCCTGTGATAATAAATTGCCCTGTGCTGCGTCAATATTGAGTCGCTGCAAACGTTCATACAATGCCTGATTGTCAACTCCAACAGCAATAAGTTGAATATCTAACGTGCGCGTTAATGTCCGTAATGCCTGATAAGCAGCTGATACCGCTTCCCCACTAATTTCATCCAGTACTTGCGCACTGACTTTTATATAATTTGGTCTAATTTCCTGTAAAATTTTCATCGATCCATTTAAATCGAATTGATCAAAACCAAAACGTTGCCCCGCCTGCTTAACCATTTCTGATATCAGTAAACACATATCAGGTGACTGCAGAAAAGTAGCATGCGTCGTCTCAATACAAAGTCTATTCGAACCTTGCTTGAAGTGATCCAGTAACTGCTTAAACTCTACAAACGCGTCTGCCTGAGCAAAAAACGTCGCTGATAGATTCAACGCCAATGGCTCACCATCAGAAACCTTATCGGCACACTGCTCCAATAACTTAAATACCTGTTTATCAATATCAATCCCACGGCCCAACGCTAACACCATCGGCATAAACACACCGGCAGGAATAACATTGTTATTGGCATCATTGGCTCTAATGAAAACCTCATGCTGGATGACCTGTTGTTGCATATCAATAACAGCTTGCTCAACTAAATAAAATTTATTTTCATCGACTGTCTGCTGCAACCAGTTGCGCCATTGCATTTTTCCCTGCGGCAATATCAGGTGTGTTGGAACGTTTTTATGACTAGAATATGGCCCTTCCATTAAAGAACTAGTGAGTGCTAAATCAAGCTCAGCTAAAACTTCACTAATCCCCCGACCACTATGTACTTCTGTTAAACCCGCTACCAGGGAAAGGGTAGCGTCACCTGTGGTTGGCCCAAATTTCAAAATAAAGCGTTCAAAAATTCGATTGATGATATGTTCAGATGACTTGATATCATCAGGCAATAACATAGAAAACTCATCATCACTCATGCGTGCATGATATTCATCTGCAACACCTTCACTATGTTTGCCCATCAACTCAGCCAAAAATTCAATTGCGGAATCTGCATCAGCATATCCTTGTTGTTCTCGTAGCTGATCAAGAGACTGTATTTTTATCATCACCATACTACCGCTGAACGAAGTGCTTTCGTGCAAAACACTCTCCAACTTTGACATCATATAATTACGATTACCTAAGCCGCTAAGCTTATCGACATACAAAAGTGACTGATATTTTGATAAGGTTTTTTCCTGATCTTCGAACACGTTTTGCACTTTCGCAATTAACCGGTTCATTGCCTCAACAACACGCCGTAATTCCAGCGTTTTTGGCAATGAGCTTTGTTGAATAAACTTATTTTCGTGTATTGCGTTTGCCTGTTTATTAATTTCACGCAATGGCTTTAACAACACATGTAACAGAAACCACAACAAAGACAGCACAACTAAAAACAGCAGTGAAAACCAGATCAAAGACATCTTTAAACTGCTATACAAATTGGCATAAGCAAAACCGGGATGCAACGTTAGTTCTATTTTTCCAAAAGGTATCCAGCCTGAAATAACTTCGGCAGTACCGGTAGCTGATGACAAAGGTATTGCATTAATAAACCAGTCAGGCACATCCTGCATTTCCAGCTTTCTTTGTTTTTCATGAACGACCAGACCATCCATAGTCACCAGGCGAATTTCACTATAATAACCGCTGTCAAATACTGCATTAAACAGCGTATCTAACGCAGCCTTATCTTCACTACTACCTGTAATTGAAATTGAAATACCAAGAACCGTTGCTGTATCTTGCGCAGTGGTTTGTAACTGACCCCGCAAAAATTTCCCAGACTGTTGAATATTACCTATTCCAACCAGCACAAATAGCCCAAGAAAAGCCAGCGTCACAAGTATTGAAATCTGTTTGAATAAGGTCATTTTTCACCTTTCTCCAGCGCTTTTAAAAGCGCTGTCCATTTACTATTTTTAATTTTATCGGTTGGTAATTTCTTTCCCAACCCTGCCGAAGGGTTGGTTAAAAATAATGACTTTGCGTTAAAGCTATAAACGGGCAACAAATCTTTACGCTGATCAGCAGGTAACATTTGTGCATTGTAGTTATCCAGAACCAAAGGGGTACTTTTAGGCGTTTCAAAATAACTCAACACCATATGTGCAACATCAATGCCTTTCGCTTTTACATATGTTAAATAAAGTTTGTGTTCTGCCACACCCAAAAATCGTAAAACAAAATATTTAGCTATAACGTAATCTTCACAGTCACCCTTATTCGTACCGACAAACTCTGCTGGTGTTTGCCAATAATCGTTCACACCCCATTGCGCGTAATCATCTTTGTAGCGGTATCGATTAAAATGCTGATTGACTTCAGTTAATTGATCTTGAATTTGTTTACCACGCAAACTTTCTATCAACTCATTTAACGCCAACCCACGGTTATAGGCAGACTCTCCATGCTCAGCACTTAAACCGTCTAATATAGAAGGATTAATAAATGGTTGCGCACACAGCAGCAAAGCAGGAAATAATAGAGATAAAAAAAGTGCCTGACAATAACGATCTTTTTTGATACGCATTAGCGTACTAAAATGGATACATTTTGGGTTTACACTCATTTTGATAAAATGAAACAAGTTCTACATTATAATAATGCGATATTTTATTAGCGCATGATTTTTTTGTTTTTATTATTCCGCGTTTTTATTATTTCGCTTGATGATGAAACTGGTTACGAAAGTGGAACTCTCCACGACGATTAATCGCTCGTCCTTCTTCGGTATCGTTTTCGGCTATCGGTTCATCTTCACCTTTGCCATAAGCTCTGATTCGATTATCTGAAATTCCTTTTTCCTGTAATAAATTATTGACTGCTACTGCTCTAGCCCTGGATAATTTTCTGTTGAATCGTTTAGAACCAATATTATCAGTGTAGGTGTAAAGACGAAGCGTTACTTCAGGTTGTTTTTTTAACTGACTAACAATACGTATTACTTTAGTCATTGATCCTGGGGTTAACTCAGTACTGTCATAAGCAAAATTAACGTAATGTACTTTTTTCAGTGACACTTCCACATCTGGCAATACTGCTACACTCACTGCCGCGGTCACACTACTTTGAGTACTATCTATTGTTGTGTATGTAAATGTATCCGTTCCCATAAAACCTTCTGGTGCACGAAAAACAAAATCCCCATCCGAATTCATCGCTAACTGCCCGTGCTCTGGCTGTGTATACGATTGTAAACTCAAAGTATCGTTATTATCATTTTTAAACAAGGTCTCAGGTGAAATGACTAATACGCCATTTTCTTCCAGCGTAAAGTAATCATTGAAAGCGCCTGGATTATTATTGGGACTACTATTATCAAAATTATGATCTAAATTATAATTATAATTTTGCGGCATAGTGCTGAAATGGAACTCTCCGCGACGGTTAATCGCACGTCCTTCTTCGGTATCATTTTCAGCGATAGGATTATCTTCTCCTTCGCCATAAACATTAATACGATTCGCAGCAATACCTCTTTCCAGCAACAATTCATTTATTGCTTTTGCTCTCGCTATAGATAATTTTTTATTGAAACCGTGAGAACCGATATTATCGGTATAAGCGTAAACGCGAAGTGTTACTTCAGGCTGCTTTTGCAACTGACTAACAATATAAGCAAATCTTTGTGTCGACTCGGGCGTTAGTTCAGTACTGTCATAAATAAAATTAACATAGTGAACTTTATCCAATGTGATTTCAAAAACAGGCAATACTTCAACGCTCACCATTGCCGTTGCATTACCCTGATTATTATCTGTTACGGTATAACTAAACATATCCGTGCCAGTAAAACCTTCTGCTGCACGATAAACGAGTTGCTTATCCGTGTTTAATGCTAATTTGCCATGCTCTGGCTGTGTAAATGTTTTTATTCCTAATGTATCGTTGTCTGCATCACTATCATTTTTTAACAGCGCTTCCGGTGCAAACACCAATATTCCATTTTCTTCCAGTGTAAGTTTGTCATCAAGTGCTTTTGGATCATGATTATTTTTCGACGCAACATTAGCCAGAGACGACACATCAAACGTAATTAAACAGCCCTGTTTTTTTACTGGGCTACCAATACTACTGTTATCACAATGATCACCCGTGTCGATTTTATTATCTATATCGAAGTCCATATTTAATGGTGAACCATCTAAAGCTTTGGCTTCTACTTTGGCAATAATTAAATCATCATCACCCACTTTTGCCTTTACACCTACAGCATCAAATAAATCCCCCAAACCTTCATGCACACGGAAGCGAGCAGCAAGAGCTTCAAAGTACGCTTCTACGTAACGATTTTGCGCACTGTTTAATTCGCTTTTGACATCCAGTAAATTAATTAAATCACGCTGCCCGATAAAAAATTCTTTCTGGTATGAAACCGATGTCTCACGCGTCTTTTTAACATGCTGCTTTAAATACTCTAATTGTTCATTCAAAGACTGATCAGCTGCCCATGCTAAACGTAGCGTATTTATAACCTGACGGCGCACACGTGCTTTAAACTGCTGATGCTCATGCATTGCGCTAGTTTTCTTACGTTCATTTGCTCTATCTGCACCGCCGTTATACAGGTTATATTTCAAATTAAGAATTAAACTCAATTCATCTCGGTCACCTGGAATGCCACTGATATTATCGCCAATTTCCTGCGCCAACTTTAAATCAAGATTGGGATATCGATTATTTTTTGAACGTTGTTGATCAAGAAATGCCGCTTCGATATTATAGGTAGCAACGCGAATAGCAGGGTGTTTCACCAATGCCTCATCGATTAGCTTTTCAATATTCTGCGTAGGACTGGGTGGCGTTAACGGTTCGAATAACTGTTCTGGATTGACGTAACGACCTAACAATTCATGTGCGGCACTAAGCGCATCGTCTAAATTATTTTGTTGTGCAACCCAACTCGCCTGCGCGCGTGCAATACGCCCTTCAGTTTGCTCTAACTGTGAACGTCTGCCTGCACCTGAACGCGCTCTTTGACGAATTTTCTTTAGCGTCTCTTCATGTGAGTTAACGTTTTCAACGGCAAGTTCTAACAAACGTTTTTGTTTTAATACATTCAGGTAAGCCTGTACCGCATCAAGTGCAATATTGTCAGCGGTGTCATATAACTCGAACAATGCAGATTGCATTCTGGCTTCTGTTTGTTTAATACGATACGTTGTATCAAAACCATCAAACAAGTTTTGTGTGACTGAGAGCTCAATATTATTGGCATTGTAATCGGTTAATCGTGACCCACCTGATACTGGTGAGTCGCCTTCTACACGGCTTGCTGATGCTTGCAGATCAACACTTGGACGCCAACCACTGCTGGCAATCGTTTGTTCCTGTCTTGCCTGGCGAAAAATATGTACCTGTTCTCGTACCAGTGGGTGTCCACTGACAACATCAGCAACGTAATCCTGTAGATCCATCGCATAGTTTTTGGGTGTGACAATGATAATACCCATCGCCACAAAAAGACGTAGACGAGAAGCTTTAAATTTTATATTTGTTATCACGATTTGCGTTCCCTGGTACCCGATGTCTAGGTACTCTATTTATTTTTATTTAGATTTATTTTTATTTAATAATTCTTTTTATTTTTTATTTATGATCGAGTTATGATCGAGCGAAGTATTGCGCTGCAATCTGCCATAGAATAAACACTTGCCACATTAATTCTTGTCACATTTAGTTAGATAGAGATAAAAAAGATTGGAAAATCATGGATTTAGCAATTCTAATTTTTTTCTAACACATCCCTAAAAGAAGAGTATAGCAACAATATTTACATTTACTATCAATAGCTTAGAAAAAACTACTAAGAAAGAATGTCATATAAAAAGGACCGACAGTGACACAGCGTAACCGTCATAACGTAAGCTATCGCTTCGTCCTGCCCGCCAGGCGAACACAAAGCGTTTCTATTTCATCCCATACATTTGCATCCATCACGCCTTTACTCACAGCATCAATGTAAGCACAACGTTTTAGCATCATCTGTAACGAACGATGACTGTGTCGTGACAAACAGGCTTTGAACAAAGCCATACGATTTTGCCACACGCCTGAACGTTTCAATAAAAACTCGGCAGACGACCGATCTTGTGCAGCCTGCGCCTGTGCTGCTTGAACCAGTAATCGAATATCTTTGGTCAACGCCCAATTTATCACGACAGGTACAATCCCTTCTGCCTTTAAACCAGACAAAATCCTAATCACACGTTTGGTGTTACCCGTTAATAACATATCAACAAGTTCAAACACGCTGTATCTTGACTGCGATGTTACCGCTTCTGCAACATCAGCATAGGTGACTTTACCAGGCCCTAACAACAGATAAAGCTTTTCAATTTCCTGGTCTGCTGCAAGTAAATTACCTTCCACATGTTGGCTGATGTATGCCAGCACTTCATTGTCGGCATCCATGTCACGATTTTTAAAACGCTGTTTAAGCCAAACAGATAATTTTTCTACAGGAACAGGCCAACACTGCACAACCAAACCATTTTGTTCAACTGATTTATACCAGGCTGATTTTTTTGCACTCGCGTCAACTTTACCTGCATTGATAATTAACACAGTATCTTCAGGCGGACGCGATAAATATTCTTTAATAATTTGCGAACCCTGCCTTCCCGGCTTAGCACTGGGTAAACGTAACTCAACAATACGGCGACTGGCAAAAAGCGACATATTTGCCGCTTCTTCCATTAAGCGATGCCAGTCAAATTGCGCATCAACATCCAGTATTTCTCGTTCTGCATATTCCTGTTCACGCAGAAAAGAACGAATAACATCCAACGATTCCATTTGTTGCAGAGGCTCATCACCACTAACCAGATACACAGGGTAAACCGCTTTTTTTATATTTGCTTGTAACTGGTCAGGACGGACGTTCATTTGTCTATTATATAGTGCCTACTTGTATATAAATGCTTAATTGTTTAACACTTGTTTATTAAGCGAATACGACTGCAGCTTCAATAAAATCAAACGCGATGCGTCACGCTGCATTTCTCGATATAAAACTTCAGATTCATTTTCTACCGCAAGCACCGTACCTGTATCAAATAATAAACTGCGTGAAAGGACAACCTTATCCATTTCAACCTCAATACCATGTGCTTTAAAGGAAAATATTACCGTAAGAGTTAAGCGGTATTCTCGTGCACGACCATTTGAATCCACAGACAATACACTACGCTCTTTTGTTTCTTTGACTAATTCCAGCTGCGCATTTGATGCTTCAGCATTATCCGTACTAATGACCGAGTTATTCGCCAGTAAGGATTTAATTTCACGCGACAATTCAAATGCTGTATTCGGCTCAATGAACATTGGTGATAAATTTTTTGGTAAATTTAATTCACCACGCAAATGAAAACCACATGACTGGATCATCATCAGTAGCGCCAACAAAAAAGACAAAAATAATACTCTTGCAGTAACCCTATTTGTCATAATCATATTTATATTAATCATATTTATATTAATCATATCAATTCGCCACAATATTAACTAAACGACCCGGCACGACGATTACTTTACGAATCGTTTTACCTTCAACATTCGCCATAATCTTTTCATCTTCTAAGGCTATTTTTTCAATTGCGGCATTATCAAGATTAGCACCAACACTAATTTTTGAACGTAATTTTCCATTAACCTGCACCACCAGCTCGATTTCATCGCGCACTAATGCTGATTCATCACAAATCGGCCATGATTTTTCTGCCAACATTTCGTTGTGACCTAGCTCATTCCATAATTGCTGCGTTATATGTGGAACGATTGGTGACAATAACAAAACAATTGCTTCAAGTGCTTCACGCATCACTGCCTGCCCTTGCGTACTCTCATCTGCAAACTTCGACAATTCGTTCATTAGTTCCATTACCGCTGCAATAGCCGTATTAAAAGTATGACGACGGCCTATGTCATCAGTCACTTTAGCAATGGTTTCGTGTAGCTTACGTCGTATTATTTTTTGCTCCGCCGACAAAGCGTCTACATCAACTGCTGTGATTTTGTGCGCAGTCTCATGTTTACCATCTAGATATGTTGCAACTAGTTTCCATAACCGTTTTAAGAAACGCGCTGCGCCATCAACCCCTTCATCATTCCATTCCAGTGATTGCTCTGGTGGTGCGGCAAACAAAATAAATAAACGGACGGTATCCGCACCATAGGTTTCGATTAATTGCTGCGGGTCGACGGTATTGCCTTTTGACTTCGACATTTTACTGCCGTCTTTTAGCACCATGCCCTGTGTCAATAAATGCTTGAACGGTTCGTCGTTATCAACCAGCCCTTCATCACGCATTAATTTATGAAAGAAACGTGCATACAATAAATGCAGCACAGCATGTTCGATACCACCAATATACTGATCAACTGGCGTCCAGTATTTTGCTCTTTCATCCAGCATTGAATCTGCATCGGGACAGGTAAAACGTGCGTAATACCAGGATGATTCAAAGAAGGTATCAAATGTATCTGTTTCGCGTTCTGCTTTACCACCACATTCAGGGCATGTGGTTTCATAAAACTCAGGCATTTTTTTAATCGGCGAACCCACGTCATTACCGTAAGTCACATCTTCCGGCAATACCACAGGTAACTGATCTTCTGGCACGGGAACTGTCCCACACTTGTCGCAGTGAATAATAGGAATCGGTGTCCCCCAATAGCGTTGGCGAGAAACTCCCCAGTCACGCAAACGATAATTGGTTTGTTTTTCACCTTTATTCATTGTCACAAGTTTATCGGCTATCGCATCAATCGCTTTTGCTGAATCAAGACCATCAAACTCAGCAGAATTTTTCAATACACCTTTTTCGACATAGGCTTCATCTGCAATAGAAATGTCAGACCCGTCCGCAGGATAAATAACTTGCTTGATGGGCAAGCCGTACGCTTTGGCAAAAGCATAATCGCGTGCATCATGCGCAGGCACGGACATCACTGCACCTGAACCATAATCCGCCAGCACAAAGTTCGCCACCCAGACAGGCACTTGCTCACCCGTAATCGGATGCGTTGCCATTAAACCCGTTGCCATGCCTTTCTTTTCCATGGTGGCAATATCGGCCTCTGCTACGCTACTTACTTTGCAGGAAGCAATAAAATCGGACAACGCGGTATTTTCCAATGCCGCTTTTTTCGCCAGCGGATGCTCGGTTGCAATAGCAACATACGTTACCCCCATTAAGGTATCTGCACGCGTGGTGTAAACCGTTAACGCTTCTTCACCTGCAACCTCAAACTGACACTCCACACCATAAGAACGCCCTATCCAGTTTCGCTGCATAGTGCGAACCTGTTCCGGCCAACCATCGAGTTGATCCAGATCATCAATTAATTGATCCGCGTAATCCGTTATTTTCATAAACCATTGCGCAATTTCACGGCGCTCAACCGCTGTATCACAGCGCCAGCATTTACCATCGATCACTTGTTCATTTGCAAGAACAGTCTGATCATTCGGGCACCAGTTCACCCCAGCGGTTTTTTTATACGCCAGGCCTTTTTTAAATAAACGAATAAATAGCCATTGTTCCCACCGATAATAACTCGGCTGGCAGGTCGCTAACTCCCGATCCCAGTCATAAGCGAAACCCAGACGCTTTAATTGATCACGCATGTAATCGATGTTTTCGTAAGTCCATTTTGCAGGTGCAACCTTATTTTTGATCGCGGCATTTTCAGCGGGCAGACCAAAAGCATCCCAGCCCATCGGTTGTAGAACGTTTTTACCCTGCATGCGCTGATAACGTGAAATCACATCACCGATGGAATAGTTACGCACATGCCCCATGTGTAAACGGCCACTGGGGTATGGAAACATCGCCAGACAGTAAAATTTTTCTTTTTCCTGTTCGGCGGCAGTCGCACGTGACTCATCAATCGCACGGAAGGTTGATTTCTCATCCCACATTTTCTGAACTTTTTCTTCTATTTTTTGAGCCTGATATTCTTCATTCATACTTGATTCTTTATCACTTGTTGTCTGGTTGGTACTGTCTGAAATAGAGCCTGCCGTTCAATCATATATTTCATGCAAACACTTCATGCAGCTCGTCGGATGAATACCCCAGCGGGCGAATACTGAGCTATATATAAGCTTATACCTGATTAATACAGCCTGAATTGATACAGCTTGAGAAGGATACACTAGCGCTACGGTTTCATAAAGCGGGATTTCATTATCTAATCACATAAATAAGTGACTCAATGAAAAAAATCCAGTACCGCTGAGTATTCAGAAGGAATTGATTTTATTTAGAACTCAAAAAGAGATTTCAAGAAACACATGATACAGATACAGAAAAAAACGGGGAAACACCTAACCACTGCTTACAACAAAATGATGGCGGTAATACGCGATGAATTTGAAGTCGCAAATGCAGGCGATATGTCATTACAAAAAGCACTCGATATGGCGCAACATAGAGTGGTACATACTGGTGCAGTAAGTGCCGAAGAAGCCTATGAAATCAGTGAATACATTAAACGCGATATCAATGATGCTGCAGAATATATGATGGAAACCAGTGCTGAGTTTTATGACTGGTTATTGCTAGATATTGATCTAATCGAACGCAAAGTAGTCGATCTATTCTTATCCGTTGCTGATGACACACGCATTGAACTGGAACAGTTTACGTCTGTTAGCAATGTTTCAGCACAACCCATTTCAGAATTTTCACTCTTTCAGGATGAATGCGCTGACCAGATACCGGTTTATAAAACGGGAGAAATCGCTGGGCCGGGTAGCCTCATTTGTGAAAACTGCGGCAAAACCAAACCTTTTCTTACCAGCAACACAATAAGCGACTGCAAGGAATGCGGTCATGATCGTTTTATACGACGTCGCTACCCAGACAAATGAAACTATCCTGACAGTTCAAACCTGATTAATTAAATGTAGCATTTCAAATTTTTTAATCTGAACAATTACAAAACTGATCTAGCATTTTGCTACGACCAATGGAATAAAGCATTTTAAGAGCAAGCTCACATGATTTTTGCTTTCACTTCCGAGAACAACACGTAGCGATCACTTTGCCCCAAAGGCGACATTAAAAATCTGAAGGTTTACAATTGACTTTCAATATCATTTTTTAGAGATAACAAATCAGATTCGCTTAATTGCTGTTTTATAGACAAGGTTCCGCTCACGTTTACCAACCGCTACCACAGAAACAACCAGCTGCAAATCACGTACTTCATAAACCAGTCGATAGCCACTACTACGAAGCTTAATCTTGTAGCAATCTTTCATACCCGACAATCTGGATGACTCAACACGTGGTTTGATGAGCCTTTCTTCCAATTTTTTTAAAAATGGTTTACGAATCGAATTATCTAACGATTTCCATTCTTTAAGCGCATCCGTTTTGAATAAAAGTTTGTAGTTCATCCCTGTAACTCACTCCTATAAATCATCTATGGCAACCGCTATTTCTTCCTGATCTTTTCTTGCTTCAACAATAGCGGCTAACTCAACATCTTCAAGTTTATCCATAAGCACTTCATAAGCCTCGGCAGGAACACAATAAAAAGCAGGTCGATTTCGATTTAAGACAGCCACAGGAAAACCTTCGCCCTGCTCAACAACAGCCATTGGGTTTTTCTTCAATTCTGATATGCTGGTAGTCACCTCAGCTAAAACACTATGAACCATTACCATTCTCCTTTAAGACCACTTATAAAACCTTATTATAGGTCTCATCAATCAATAAATCAATAAATCAATAAA
>CAZCOZ010000046.1:0-16356 GCA_964500555.1 uncultured Thiotrichaceae bacterium
TGAATATTCCTCTGCTGATGGCGCTAGCTCTTTACAATTTAATGTCAGCCTTAACTTGGATGATCCCATTAATGACCCCGGTGATGGAGGTTCAATTACTTTCCAGTCTGTATTTTGAGTAATCGCTCGACTTTAGCAACGATTTTACTGGGTAAGTGTTTTCCGAAAGGACTGTTTATCGAGTAGGGTGACAATGCTATAACCTAATCACAAAAGATTTAACATTTGAAAAGGCGACTTTATATAGAAATTACTGCATTTGTCTATTACATTATATTAGATTAACTTTAATATTAATGTGAAGGACATGGATCAATAATAAAGGCATGTTAATTATTTATAGCATGCGCCTTAAATTAGTGATTCAGGATTTGAATGGCAAATAAAATAATAAAAATAACGGCAGCTATTTCGATAGTACTCTTTTCAATAGTAGCAAAGGCGGCACCGCTGCCCACCGTTGCAGGCAATGCCAATCCGAGCCCGCTAATCGGTGAGTCTGCCTGTTTCAATGCTGACTTTAGCAATACCGGGGGCAGCAACCCGGCAACTGATATTGGTTATGGCCCTTACTACCAGTTAATATTGAAGCCGGATATCTCTCTGGACAGCACGGGTTTTTTTGGCTCGTCAATACATACTCTGGTTGGTACTTTTCCCGCTGCACCGGGTAATCAACTAACTGACCCGTTTTCTAATCAGCTTGTTACCGGGCAAGAAGGCGGGCAATTATTTGTATTGGAAATCCCAATCGGTTCAGTGGCGCAGGGACAGCCTGCGTTATCAACTGAGATATGCCTGACCGTCAATAATAATAATCCTGAAGTGATTGATCCCGCTAACCATTCAGTCGTTGGCGTTACTATCGTTGATGCAGTGACATTGGTGCCGGGTTTTCAGTTTGGCGACCAACCAACCGGTGCCATGCCCATCGTCAGTGCCGCATTAGCTTCAACCATCACACCGGAGGTAGTGCGTTTATTTGTTAATGATACTCAGCCTGAGGGTGAAATTCCGCCGGGTGAAACTTACGCCTGGCCGGTAAATCTACAGGCGGTTGTTGCGGTCAATAAAACCGTTATTCCTACACCGCCAGCGACCAGCGTTGATTTCCCGCTTTATATTCTGCCCTTCAATGTTGATATTGTTGATGTGGGTGCGCCTGGCCCTGATATTACACTGCCGGCAGGATGTTCTTTTGCTTACACGGCGCCGGTTTTTGCGACACAGACAAATGGCAGCTTACTCGTCAGTTGCGCTTCATTGACAGCAACCACTGACATCAATTTTGAAATATACAAAGTTGATACGCTGGATCCGATGAGTTGTAACAGTGACCCCAGTGGTACACCCATCAGTACCGCCAAGCATGTCAGTTTAATTAAGTCTGTCTCAAATCAATCGATTCCCGGTTCAACGGTAAGCTATACATTAAATATTCGCTTGTCTGAATTTTTGACGGCAGCAAATGGTACCAACGGTGTTGATGTCATGTCGATTGAAGATGTTATGCCAGACGGGGTGACATTTGATGCTGGATTTACCCCAGAAATTTCACTTAATGGTGGCGCTTTTTCAGCGATTGCTACCGGCTTCGTTGATGGTGGTGAGTTAGGTGATGGTACGCGTATATTAACTTTTGATGTGCTTGCCGCTCTCGGCACAGGTGCTTTAGCGGCGCTTGATGTTGTAACCGTTCGCTACCAGGCAGCTATTGATCAAACATTTACTGCGCCTGCAGGCCCTGTTCTCGGTCGCGATATATTAACGAATAATGTTTTGATGACATACGATATTGAAGGTGCTGCCAACGGTAAGGCGTGTACTGATGACAGCGCTGCCACCATCACTATTGCAGATGTTACCACTTCGAAACAAATTGTGGCAATCAACGGTGTAGCGGTAACGGGTAATGTCGATGTTACCGCCGGTGATGAAGTTACTTTTCGGCTACGGTTGAACATTCCATCGGGTGATTTAGATGGGGTGATATTTAATGATTACTTCCCATTGCCGATTTTTGATGCCACGGCGATTAATACATCAACAACCATTGCCAGCAATCCGGATATTGAATTCACCGCTGCTTCAACCCTGACCAATAATCCCGCCAGTATTACAAGCGACGCTGCGACTAATGCGTTAATCATAAACTGGGGTGATTTTACTGCCGCCAGTAATCAAATTCTTGAGATAGACGTAAGAGCAACGGTGAGCACTGCGCCATTCGTTGATGGTTTAGCACTGGTTAATTTTATGCAGGCTGAATCCAATAACTCGGTGTTTGATATGGCGCTTGATGACGCTATTGTAAATTTCACCGTGTCTGCACCTGAAGTCGAGATCGTTAAAACCATTGAATCCGTTCCTGCGCTGCCAGATACCGGTGATGCGGTTAGCTACCGTATTCGCCTGACGGAATTAAATGCTGTCGCGGCTTTTAATATTACGGTTAGCGATTCGATTCCTGCTGGGCTTAGTTCATGCAGCCTGGACGCTGCCAGTGCATTATTGGGTTCCGGCGATATTTTTGGCGCGGGCTTTGATTTGAATCAAACCATCGTGATGCCGGCGATGGCTGCCTCTTCGGTGATTGATCTAGTGGTGAACTGTACCATTGATACTGGTGCCGGTTTGCAAGCAGGCGAAACCATTACCAACATTAGCAGTGTGGTGTGGAACGGTGACTTTAATGAAACGGCACTGTATCCAGAAAATACCAGTGAGGTTGATCTTGTTCTGAGTGAACCGGATGCCTTTAAAGAAATCATCACCACATCCGAGTCTCATACCAGTGATACAACCGGTGATACCAATGCGACGGGTGATCGACGACCACTGGTTATTGGCGAAATCGTGCGTTTCCGATTGTGGGCGAATTTACCAGAAGGTATTTCCAGCGCACTGCAAATGCGCGATTTAATGCCAGCGGGTTTCCAGTTTGTTAATGATGGCTCAACAACGGTGGCATTTGTTTCAACAGTGGGTGGTAACGTTACGTCTACGACAGCCATTTGTGCCGGCGGTACACTCAATTATACCGGCAACGAAACAACGTTAAGTACCATAACTCCAGATTGCATCATTAATGCCGGTGTTATTTCCGGTGGCAGTGGTAGTGGTGGTGCGTTCCAGTCAGGCAATGACCCGCGTTTCTCTCTGGGTAATATAAGCAACAGCGAAAACGATGCCGACCAAGAGTTTGTTGTTATCGAGCTGAATGCCGTGTTACTGGATGAAGCAATAAATGTAAACGGTACTACAGCATCAAACCGCGCTCAGGTTCGGCTATCGGTACCGCTGCCTGGTGGTGGTACTGCAACACGTTCGGATAATTCATCCAGTGTGTTTATGGAAGTGGTAGCACCGTTATTAAGTATTACAAAAACGGTCAACCCAAGTGTTGCTGATTTAAACCAGCTGTTGACTTTTACACTTACAGTGCAGCATATTAGTGGTTCGGCGACTGTAACGGATGACTCCGCAGCCCATGCATTTGATATTGTGCTGAGTGATATTGTACCGGCTGGCTACACCTATACCGCCGCTTCACTTATTTCAAATACGCCGGCAATCTGTAGTGTCATTGATGACAGTGATCCAACCGACGCTGTGGCAGGTGTCCCTAATGGTCTGCAGGTGACGATGGTTCAATTGCCGTTGGCAGCGGTTTGTGAAGTCGGCTTTACAGCAACGGTTAATGCTGGCGTTAGTTTGGGCAGTAACACTGTCAATACTGCAATACTAGGTTGGAGCAGTTTGCCTGGCGATGGTAGCGATGTTGCGGCTGGCAATAATACTGGATCAGATATTGCTAGTTTCCCTGCACTCACCGAGCACAGTGCCACTGCGAATGGTATTTCTAATACGTTAACGGATCCTGAACTGGGTGTCGCAAAAGACTTAACCGCTTTGACGGATAATGGCGATGGAACTTTTACTGCAAGTTTTTCTATTGTTGTTGAAAATAGCGGTAATTTGTTGATTAACGATTTACAGGTGACAGATGATTTAGCAGCGACATTCCTCGGTGCAACTAACGTGACGATTACAAGTGGGCCTAGCAGTGGTGTTTTGCTGGTGAATTCTGCTTATGATGGTAATGCGGATATTAATTTATTGCTAGCTGGCAACAGCCTGCCGGTCGGTGCCACTGCCAGTATTGATTTTTCTGTGCGGTTTAATCCGGCTGGTTTAAACAGCTTTAACAATCAGGCGACTGGCAGCGGGCAAACACCGGGAGGCATCCTGGTAAATGATCTTTCTACTGACGGTACTCTGACGGATCCTGACACGGATGGTGATCCGAATAATAATAGTGCCGCCACACCGATACAGTTATCAGAAAACCCTCAGCTTGCGGTTGCCAAAATAAGCAGTCCTGCAATTAGTATTGGCGGTGGGCTTTTTGAAACGGTCATCAGTATTAATCTTGAAAACATTGGTAATACACAACTGGCCAATGTTCAGCTTATCGATAATTTAAATACCACGTTTGCTGGAGTAAGTTCGTTTAGCGTAACGACATTACCGGTCGTTACCGGTAGCTCCACACTAAATGTGAACACAGCCTATGATGGCAATACCGATATCCATTTGCTCAATCAGGCAACCAGTTTCCTAGCAGTGGGCGAACAGGCCAATATTCAGTTTAGCGTGCAGTTTAATCCGACGGGTGGTGTGCAACCTTTCAACAACACAGCGACAGGCAGTGCCTATTTACCGGCTACAGATCCCAACACCAATCCGCCCGACACCAGTGATGATTCTGACCACGGCACAGATGGTGACCCGAACGGTGATGGTAATCCGGCAGGTACTGGCGAAGATGATCCTACCCCAATAAGTACAACAGCTAACGCAATTATCGGTTTGGCCAAGTCAGCTTCGGCAACGGTTTCAGTTGCGGGTGGTCAGCATGAAACAACCATTACATTGACACTGGAAAATCTTGGCAATACGAATTTAACCAATGTGCAAGTAATTGATGATTTGACCAACGTCTTTACCGGTACTTCCAGCATTGTCAGCGTAACGGCTCAATCTGTTAGTACAGTAGGCAGTAGTGCGCTTAATCTGGGGACGTTTAATGGTGTAGCGGATATCAATCTGCTTTCAGGAAGTGATACTTTACTGGTTGGCGATACCGCGACTATTCAATTTACTGTGCGCTTTGATCCGGGAACGGAAAGTGGCCCATTCCTTAATTCAGCAACAGCAAATTCTGATGCCAGTGGCGGCGTTAGTGATACCTCGGACAATGGTACTAAAACGGATTCAGATGGTGATTTTAATCCTGACGAGGCAGGGGAGAACGATGCTACCCCCATTCATTTTGGTGAAAATCCGGTAATTGCGGTAGCAAAAAACATCACTTCAACTGATTTTTTAACTGGTACTAATTATCGTACTTCATTCAGTATTCGGCTAGAAAATCTGGGCAATGTTGACTTGAATAATGTGCAGATAACAGAAAGTTTATTAAGCGCATTTCCGGCACCCGCAACCTTTGTTATTTCAGCAGCGCCGACGATAACGACAGCGCCGGCAACGGGTAGTCTGCAATTAAATACCGGCTTTGACGGTTCTTCCGATACGGATTTATTGACCGCAACGGGAAGTGATTTACCCATTGGTGAATTTTCGGTGATTGAATTGACGGTTGATTTCGATACTTCGGGCAGTCAGGGCCCTTTCTTTAATCAAGTGCTGGCATCGGCCTTAAGTCCAACCAGTGTCAGCACCACTGATCTGTCGGATGAAGGCACGGAAACAGACAGCAACAGTGATAATAACCCCGCAGGCCCGGGTGAAGACGACCCCAGTGTGGTCTCATTAAATGAACAACCGATTGTTGGTGTTTCAAAACAGGCAGGACCGGTGACCGATAATGGTGATGGTAGCTTTACCGTGCCGTTTACTTTTATTGTTGAAAATTTTGGCAATGTTGATTTAAATTCTGTGCAGGTCAATGACGATCTGAACACAACTTTTGGTGCAGCTAACTTCACCGTTGTGAGTGGTCCGACCAGTGGTAGTCTCACTGTGAATTTAAATTATGATGGTGATGCAGATAGTAACTTGCTGGTGGGCAACGATCTATTGTTAACCGGCAGTACTGCCACTATAGAAATTAGTGTTATGTTCACACCTGCGCCTGCGGTCACTGATTTCAATAATCAGGCCAGCGTGTCGGCGTTAAGCCCGGGCAGTCTTCCAGTCAATGATCTGTCACAAGAGGGTGCCAACCCAGACCCAGATGGCGATAATATTCCAAACAATAATAATGCGCCAACAGCGTTCACTATTGTGCGAAATGGTGTTGTCGGTCTTGCGAAAACGGCATCGCCAGCTATTGATATAGGCGGTGGTTTATTTGAAACCACGATAACACTGACGATTGAAAATTTGGGCAACGAAGCCTTATTTAATGTGCAGATTATCGATGATTTAAATACCGTGATGTTTGCAGCCGCCGATAGTTTTACGGTGACCTCGACACCTGTAGTTGTGGGTTTAGGCACATTAACGGCCAACTCTTTATACGATGGCAATGCTGATACGAATTTATTACAGGGTGCACTCAGTACCTTGGCTGTGGGTGAATCTGGCAGCATAAGTTTTACCGTGCAGTTTGATCCGGCTGTCGGAATAGATAGCTATGCCGGTACGGCAACGACCAGTGCATATCTTGCAGGAGTCGACCCCAATACTAACCCAGCGGATACCACCGATATTTCAGATAACGGTATCAATACCGACAGTGACGGTGATGGTAATCCGAATGAAGCCGGCGAAAATGATCCTACAGTGGTTAGCATAACGGCTACACCGATTGTTGCAATCGCTAAAATGGCAGCACCAACTGAGACCATCATCAGTGATGTGCGTTATCGTAGCCGCATTACTTTAACCATCGAAAATCTGGGTAATGCTGATTTAACTGCGATACAGGTGGTTGATAATTTAGCGACTGTATTTACCGGAACCGCAAGTGTTATTAGTGTCACTGCGCCTGTGATTACTGTTAGCGGTAGCAGTGTGCTGGTGACGAATGCAGGCTTCGACGGACTTGGCAATAACAACTTATTGTCCGGCGGCGATACTCTGTTAGTCGGCGATAGCGCAAGCATCAGTTTTGATATCGTGTTTGAACCTAATGCTGAAAGCGGGCCATTTAATAACTCAGCAGTTGCCAGTTCGACAGCCGGCGGTGGGGTCGTTGATACTTCTGATGATGGTACAGTGACTGATGCCGATGGTGATGGTAACCCTGATGAAGCCGGCGAAAATGATGTTACGCCAATCACCTTCGGTGATAAACCTGTTATCGGCGTAGCAAAATCTGCAACCAGTGCGGTGTTGCAAACGGGTACTACATATCGCACTACCTTCACATTGATTTTGGAAAACTTGGGTAATGTTAATCTGAGTGATGTTCAATTAGCAGAAAATTTACTGGCGACATTTCCAGCACCTGGCAATTTCAATATCGTAACACCGCCGACCATTTCTGTTTTGCCTGCCTCCGGTAGCCTGACCATAAACCCTTTATATAATGGCAATAATGATGCAAATTTATTGACTGCGGCAAGCAGTAGTCTGGCTGTGGGTGATCGTGCAGAGATAGAACTGACGGTGGATTTTGATACTCAGAGCAGCAGTGGGCCTTTCTTTAATCAGGTACAGGCGACGGCCGAGGGTCCTGATGGCAGTATGACATCTGATTTATCTGACAATGGCAGTTTGCCGGACAGCAATAATAATAACAATCCGAGCGACAGTGATGAAAGTGATCCGACACCGGTACTGATTCAGGAAAATCCAATATTGGGCGTGGCTAAAGTTGCGGGCGCAGTAACGCCTCTTGGCAATGGTGATTTTAGTATCCCCTTTACCTTGTTCATTGAAAATATGGGCGACACAGAATTACGCAATCTGCAAGTCAGCGATGATCTTTCGACAACCTTTGGTGCCGATGCGTTTATCGTTACTGTCACGCCGACCAGTGCAAGCTTAACAGTCAATGCGAACTATGATGGTGTTAGCACGGGTGATATAAATTTATTAAGTGGTAGCGATACTCTGGCGGCAGGTGCAACAGCGACAGTGACTATGACGGTCAGCTTTACCCCGGCAACGCCAACATCCGCTTATACCAATCAAGCATCGACTACTGCCACCACGCCAAATAATGTGACGCTGACGGATCTATCGCAAGATGGCAATAATTCCGATCCAGACAGTAATAATGAACCTCGTGATAATAATGATGCAACACCTTTTAGTGTAAGCGTAATCCCTGCGGCACAGATCGGTTTGGCTAAAACAGCGAGTCCGGCGATAGCACTTGGAGGCGGTTTATTTGAAACCACCATCACCTTGAATATAGAAAATTTAGGCAGTGCCACCTTGCTTAATGTTTTACTGAAAGATGATCTGGCGACAACCTTTGCGGGTGCAACGGATGTCACCGTTAGTCGTGCGCCAGTGGTTACTGGCAGTAGTTCAATATTTGCCAATGCTGCTTATGATGGCAATGCCGATACCGACGTACTGATGGTCGGAAGCAGTGCCAATGTCGGACCGAGTGTGTTGGCTACAGGACAAACGGCGAGCATTGTTTTTGATGTACAGTTCAACCCATCGGGTGCAGGCCCTTTTAATAATACGGCAACTGCACAGGCGTATTTACAGGGCACCGATCCGGTCACGAACCCACCCGATACCACAGATGATTCTGACCATGGAAGCAATGCTGACCCCGATGGTGATGGTAACCCGAATGAAGCGGGTGAAAATGATCCAACGCCGATTGATACTGCGGCGAATGCGGTCATCGGTTTATCCAAATCTGCCAGTGTCTCAACAGAAGTCGGTTTGAACTATCGAAGTACCATTACCCTGAGAATTGAAAACTTGGGTAACACCGATTTGACTGATGTTCAGGTGGTTGATGATTTAAACAGCGTGTTTATCGGTACCGCCAGCGTTATTAGTGTTACAGCTCCGGTTGTTACGGCTAGTGGCAGCAGCAGTTTAACCAGCAATGCCGGATTTGATGGTATTGCCAATACTAATTTATTATCCGGCAGTGATACTCTGCTCGTAGGTGAAACAGCAACCATTACATTCGATATTGAATTTTCGCCAGGTGCAGAACCCGGTCCATTCCTTAACAGTGCAAATGCTGCATCAACTGCGGGAGGAGGGGTAACGGATATTTCTGATGATGGTAGTAACAGTGATGCGGATGGTGATGGTAACCCAAATGAAACCGGTGAAAATGATGCGAGCCCAATTAACTTTGGTGATTTACCGGTCATCGCCGCGGCAAAATCAGCATCGAATCCGATTAGTCTGGGCGCGACACGTTTTAGCTCGGTGTTTACCTTTACCGTGGAAAACCTGGGTAATGTTGAATTATCAAATGTGCAATTGATAGAAAATTTACTGGCAACTTTCCCTGCGCCTGCCAGCTTTAGTGTGGTGTCGGCAGCCACCGTATCGCTTCCGCCTGCTACCGGTAATCTGTCAATTAATCCTGCTTTTAACGGGACTACGGATAAAAATTTGCTGCTCGCACAGAGCAGCCATTTACCCGTCGGCGAGCGCGCACGTATTCAGCTAACAGTTGAATTTGATACTCAGGGAAATCTGAACCCGTTCTTTAACCAGGCACTAGCCAGTGCAGAAAGTCCGTCCGGTGTGATAAGCAGTGACCTGTCTGATGATGGCAGTAATCCTGACAGCAATGGCAATAATAATCCGGCTGATTTCGGTGAAGATACGCCGACAGCAGTACTGGCAATACCGCCTGCTCATTTAACTGGCATCATCTGGGTTGACGAAAATCATGATAGAACCATTGATGGCTCTGAACCACGCCTCGAAGGCTGGCTGTTAGAGTTATTTGATCCGTTCGGTACTTTGCTTGGTACCACAACAACGGATACCAATGGTCATTACAGCTTCTCCAATTTGCCCGTGGGCAGTGGTAACAGTATTCGTTTACGTCATCCTGAAACCAATGTTATCTGGGGTGAAATCAGTAATGTTCAACTTAATCCAGGTGAAACTTTGCTTGAGCAGAATTTGCCAATCGATCCTCAGGGCGTGTTCTATAACGCAGTCACTCGGCAGCCAATACCGGGCGTGACCCTGACCATTGTGAATGTTGCCACCGGTAATGCTTTACCCACAGCTTGCTTCCTAGATGCCTCGCAGCAGAATCAGACCACCGGCAGTGACGGCTTTTACCGCTTTGATCTGGTACCCGGTGCCGACGCAGGATGTCCAGCAGTCGCCACAGAATACGCGATGCAGATTGATCAGCCGGTAGAATTTAATGTGCCGCCATCCAGTCTGGTCAGCGGCTTACAAACGGGCGCGTTGGATGCCGCCAACTGCCCACTCGACGCGGTACCAGCAACGGCTATCTGTGAAGTGCAGGCGCAGACAGGAGCGCCGCAATCAGCTGATGCCACAACATATTTCTTTAACTTCATTCTAGGTCCAGGCGTGCCGGATGTGGTAAATAACCATATCCCACTCGATTTTCTTGATGGTGCTGTCAGCCTGATCAAACTGGTTAATCCGGGAGAAGCAACGACCGGTGGTTTTGCCGTATATACATTGAGGGCAATCAATAACTTACCGGGGGCATTGACCGCATTGGATATCGTCGATGATATTCCGGCTGGTTTTAGTTATGTCAATGAATCGGCGCAACTGGTTCGTGCCGGGGCAGATGCATTATTTAATACTGATGATGATATTAAAATCGCGGCTACGGTCAGTGGTTCAGATCCGCTGATCTTCAGTGGCATCAACATGGCAGCACAGGAAGAAGTACGGATTAATTATTTACTGCGAGTTAGTATCGGTGTTGCCCCGGGTCATTATGTCAACACAGCAGAAGTTCAGATTAATGGTACGGCAATTAGCAATTCCGCCGATGCCACAGTTCGTGTAATTGCGGATCCTCTGGTAGGTAAGACCACCATCATCGGTAAAGTTTTTCATGATAGAGATGAAGATGGTTGGCAGGACCATGCCGATGCCAGTGGCGTTTTAGTTCAAGGTGGATTTGATCCGGCCGCTTATATTGCTGGTAGCACAATGATTGATCGTGGCGATGGTCAAGGTTTGCAGAAACTGGATGACCGTAGCGCACCATTGGTTAGAGGCATCAGTGTTGATTTGCCAGGGCGTATTAACGAAGCAGATAAAGTTAACAGGGTAATCATTCAGCAACGTATACAAGGCGACAAACAACAGATATTGAAAGATTTACAGATAAGCAGTGAACAGGGTTCGAACATTCTATATAAGGCAAATGGCAGTAAGCGGGTAGAGCATACGGGTGAAATGAAAGCCGGTATGGTGAGTCAGGATCTGCGAGTAACGCATACACTAGAACCGATTAACAAAAAACTCCAAAGAGTAACCGAACAAGTAACAGAGTACGAAGCCTTCGTAAGCGATAAAGCGATTGAGGTCATTCATTTTTCCTCCGGTAAATCTATGATCAGTGCGGATTTTTATAAGCGAGTGAATGAGCTTTTAGAAGAATATAAGGATAAGCGTAATTTACGCCTACACTTTGTTGGCCATACCGACAATCAACAACTGAGTAAACGCGCCGCTAAAATTTTCGTCGATAATAACGGACTAAGTAAGGCGCGTGCAAAACAGGTTGCCGAGTATGTACGCAAACATCTGCAGTTAAGTGCAGATATAATCAGTTATGATGGTAAAGGCTTTTCTCAGCCACTTGCCAGTAATGCAACGCCACAGGGCATGTTGCAAAATCGTCGTGTTGAATTGCAGTTGACCTATGATAAAGCTGTAACCCGTGATGTTCATAAAGTTATTTCGTCGAGTGATGCTGAACAGTGGATTTATACTGTCAGGGTAGAAAATCATGGTATCAATGAGGAAGGTCTGCCCGGCGTTCGTGTTGCCACCGCAACCGGTCTATTAATTGAAACCGATGCCTTCGGTCGTTACCATGTAGCGGATATCGAACTGGCAAATTTGGAAATAGGGCATAATGTGATTCTAAAAGTGGATGATTCCACTTTACCCGCAGGCAGTGTATTCACCACAGAAAATCCGCGCGTGCAGCGCCTGACATCAAGTTTGATGAACGAATATAACTTTGGTGTGAAACTGCCAGCCGTTACAGCCTGGCAGCAAACAGTTCTGGTCTGTAAAAATAGTGTTGAACAGGATGTGCAAGCAGCGCAACTAAGCACTGGCACTAATAAACAAGTACGTGTTGATAATTTGATCGAGCCGGTTCGTTTTGCTTCCGGACAATCTCTGGTGACGCAGGAATATCTGGATCATCTGCAAGCGGTGATTCTACCGTATAAAGATAAGGCGAATGTGCGTTTGAATTTTATCGGTCATACCGATAATGAACGCCTGAGCAAACGTGCTGCGGATAAATACGGTGACAATAAAGGTTTAAGCAAAATGCGTGCAAAACGTGTTTCAAATATTGTTGTGAAAGCACTAGAACTTTCAGATGCAGCGATAAAATTTGAAGGCCGTGGTGAATCGCAGCCGATAGCGAAAAATAATACTGCTGCTGGCATGGCATTGAACCGCCGCGTTGAAATCGAATTAATTTATGATCAGCCACAGCTTGCTGAAAGCACACAGGAAGATATTGAAAACAATTGTTATAACGATAATTTTAAAAACACTTCGATTAATAATACGGTTAATACACTGAGCAGTGCTTCTGTGAAAAGCAGTGCGAACAGACAATCAAGCCAGACTGTTTTATCAGGAACAGAAGAATGGTTATCCGGTGCAGGTGTGGTTTGGGTAACCGAAGACCCTGCGATAAACGATCCACGTCTTGATATTAAAGTGACATCGGTGGCTTTTGCCGAAAATGGGCAGCTAATTGAACCGATTAAATTCCATGCCTATACCAACTACCAGGCATTTATTGATCGCTGGCAACTGCGTATCTATAAAGACAGTGATCGTGATTTGATAAAACCGGTTGCGACACTGGAAGGAGAAAGCTTGGTATTTAGTGAAGCTATTATCTGGGACGGTTCTCGCAGTGACGAATTGTGGATAGCAGGTGAACGTCTGGTTTACCAATTACGTGTCTATGACAGCAACGGCTATTTTGATGAAACCGCACCGCGTGTGTTGCAGGTTATGGACACTCGCATGAAAAAATTGGAAGAAGAAACAGCTAATGATGAAGCCGGTCATCCAGCGTATGCGATATATGGTCAAAATAATCTACTGAAACAGAACATACCTATCAGTGGCAGTCGTGTTCGTATTACGGGCAGAGAGATTGGCAGTGATTTTCAAATCGTCGTTAACGGCTCGCCCATTGTGGTAGATAAACATGGCCAATTCGTCCATGAAGAACATCTGCCACTAGGTAAGCAGGCGATTACAGTTAGTACACAAAAAGATAATAAACAATGGAACCGCGAATACAATATTGATGTTTCTGGCAAACATATCTTTATGGTAGGTCTGGCTAATTTGACGATTGGAGAAAATAATGTCAATGGAAATGTTGAACTACTCAGTGGTGATGAACATTTCGATGGAGATATTTTTACTGATGGACGTCTTGCGTTTTATCTGAAAGGTAAAATCAAAGGTAAATATCTTATTACCGCACAACTCGACACCACCTATGACGACCTAGATAACCTAAGTGATAATCTCAAACGTAGAAATCCTGATCGTTTATTCCGTCGTCTCGACCCAGACCAATTTTATCCAGTTTATGGCGATGACAGCAAAACCATCAGTGATGTTGATACTCAGGGTGCAATGTATGTGCGTGTTGATTGGGATAAATCTTTGGCACTGTGGGGTAATTATGACACCGGTATAACCGGTAATGAATTTGCACATTACAATCGTACTTTATACGGTGCCCAATTGGTCTACAACTCCAATGCCATAACAAAATACGGTGATGCGAGAGACCATGTCAATATCTTCGCTTCTGAGCCAGAAAGTGCTGCCGGACATAATCGATTTACTGCAACGGGTGGTAGTCTTTATTATCTGCAACAATCTGACATCGTTCAGGGCTCTGAAAAAATCTGGGTTGAAATCATCAAACGTGATACACAACAGGTTCAGGAAGTACGTACATTATTACGTGGACGTGACTATGAAATCGACTATTTACAGGGGCGAATAATACTGGCGAAACCACTGTTAACTTTTGCCTACAGTGACACCAATGCCATTGTAAAAGACAAACCACTGGATGGTGATGATGTATATCTTCAGGTCGATTTTGAATATGTACCGATTGGTTTCGATGGCGATGATCTGACAGTAGGTGCTCGATTACACACATGGGTGACCGATGAAATAGGGGTAGGTGTCAGTAGAATTCAGGAGTCACGTAACAGTGGCGATGATTATGAACTGAAAGCAGTGGATATCACTTATCGTGCTGGTAAAGGGACTTATCTGAAATTAGAAGGTGCGCAAAGTAAAAATGACCAAAGCCGTGCAGCTTTTACTTCTGACGATGGCGGTTTAACTTTTACTGCGAGACCATTAGGTGTGGCTGGAACGGACAGCACTGCGGACGCCATTGGGGCTGAACTACAGGTGAATTTTGCGGAGCTGTCTGAAACCCACAATGGTTACGCCAAAGTTTGGTATAAACAACGTGATGCGGGTTTCTCCAGTTCAAGAACTGAAACCACGACTGCTGATACACATGATGTCGGTGTAGAGGTCAGTTGGCAAGCGGGAGAAGATTTAACCATCGGTTTGCGAGGTAATGAGATTGAACAGGAAGCAATACGTACCGATACCACGGCAAGTCTGCAGGGTGACTACCAGTTCACTAATAGGCTTAATGCCGGCATGGAAGTTCGTTACGATGAAGATGATACCACGGCTTCAGGTGGTATTGTTTCAGAGTCGACCACGGTTGGTGCAAGGCTGAAATATCAAGCGGATGCTGATACACAGTACTGGGGTACTGTACAGAGTGTTGTTGCTGACAACGAAAATGCGCAGGAAAATGACCTGGCATCCGTTGGCGTTGATAAACGCATTAATGATAAATTTAGTCTAGGTGCTGAAGTAAGCAGTGGTGACCGCGGCGATGCTCTGCTGCTAAAAACGGACTTTGCTACTTCGGAAAACTTTACCATGCAACTTGAAGCGGGCGTGGGTAGTGGTGCACAAAATCAGGTGGCAGCAAATTATGCTTTAGATAATGGCTATGAATTATATGGCAGTTACAGCATTGATCCCGATCACACAGAAGGCCAAAAATCCACCACCACACTGGGACAACGTAAACGCTTTGGTAACAGCGTGACCTTGTTTATGGAAAATCAATTTACCCATGCTGAACAAGAATCGGGGGTCGGTCATATATTCGGACTCGACTTTGGTGTTGGTAAACACTGGCATTGGAGCAGCAGCCTGCAACACAGTAATGTCGAGCAGAATGATGGTGTCGAAATTGATCGTGATGTTTTAACCCTCGGCATGCAGTATCGTTCAGAAAGACTACGTTTCGGCAGTAAACTCGAATATAGAGTTGACGATGCAAGCGATGGTGATGAAATCACACAGTGGTTAACTACCAACAAAATTAATTACAGAGCCAGCGAGTCATGGCGTTGGCTAAGTAAACTGAACTACAGTATTACAGAGTCGGATGTTAGCAATATTCGCAAGGCGAAGTTTACTGAGTTTGACTTGGGTTTTGCCTATCGTCCAATTAAACACCACCGACTTAACCTGCTAGGGAAATACAGTTTCCTCTATGATCTGGGTAGCGAGGCACAGTTTAAAGGCAGTATTACTGATCCGACGTTACTTGGGCCGGATCCAGATGAACGAGCGAATATACTGTCTTTAGACGCAATATATGACATTACCAAACGCTGGGAAATTGGCGGTAAGCTGGCAGTACGCAGAGGTGATTTACGCCTTGATAGAGGTACTGGGCCATGGTTCAAACACGGTGTCGATCTGGCAATCATCCGTGGCCGCTACCACTTTGTTAAGCGTTGGGATGCAATGCTTGAGTATCGCTGGTTACGTGATAGTGAAATAAAAGATGTTAAACAGGGTGCTCTGGCAGGTATCTACTTACACCTGAATAAACACATCAAACTGGGTGTGGGTTACAACTTTACAGATTACAGCGACAACTTGAAAGACATTAACTATGACAGCCAGGGTTGGTTTATTGATATCGTTGGTAAATATTAAAGAAGTGCAAGATATTGTCCATTTGCCAGATAAAATAATTAAAATAATTTAACCCTTTTCTGAATTCTCTACGTTTATAGAGGTGTAACTCATAAAAAC
>CAZCOZ010000047.1:0-15671 GCA_964500555.1 uncultured Thiotrichaceae bacterium
TGAAACTACTCAGCGCCGATGGTAGTGTGGGGTCTCCCCATGTGAGAGTAGGACACCGCCAGGCTTTAATACCAAAATACCCGATCAGAAATGGTCGGGTATTTTTTTGCCCTGAAAAAGAGAAGCAATATTTTTTGTATTATATTTGTTACTAAATCTATAGCTAAATTGTTCTAAGCTTTTTTGCTTTTCTGTTAAAATTCGGGGTCATGATTCCTTATCCAAACATTGACCCCGTCGCGCTCTCTCTTGGTGCATTAAAAGTACACTGGTACGGTTTAATGTACCTTATTGGTTTTATTGGTGCATGGTTTTATGGTGTTCAACGGAGCAAACGTAAAGATCTTAACTGGACACGTAAACAGGTAGAGGACGTCATTTTTTATGGTGCCATGGGTGTGATTTTTGGTGGTCGTATTGGTCATACATTGTTCTATGGTTTTTCAGGTTTTCTTGAAAATCCGCTTTCATTGCTTTACATCTGGCAAGGTGGTATGTCTTATCATGGTGGTATGTTGGGGGTTTTTGCTGGTCTGTATTTATTTGGACGCAAGAATGGCATGTCATTCTTTCAAGTATCCGACTTTATCGCGCCCTGGGTACCAATTGGTTTAGGGGCAGGTCGTCTGGGGAATTTTATTAATATGGAATTACCCGGCAGAACAATGGATACGGTCATGCCATGGGCATTTGATTATGGCGATCATATTGCAAGGCATCCATCGTCCCTTTATCAATTTTTCACGGAAGGTGTTTTATTCTTTTTGATCCTGTGGTGGTATTCACGTAAACCTCGACCACTAATGGCGGTATCAGCTGTCTATATGTTCTGCTATGGTTGCTTTCGTTTCTTTACTGAGTTTTTTAGAGTCCCCGATGCGCATCTCGGTTTTGTTGCATTAGATTGGTTGACGATGGGTCAGGTTCTTTCATTACCTATGATATTATTTGGTATTTTTGTTTATATAATTTCCATGAAAAGAGCTAAGAGTGCTGCATGAAACAATATCTAGATTTAATGCGCCACGTTCGTGATAACGGAACAAAAAAAGAAGACCGTACTGGAACTGGAACAGTGTCTGTCTTTGGTTATCAGATGCGATTTGATTTAAGTGAAGGCTTTCCATTAGTCACTACAAAAAAGTGTCATCTAAAATCGATTATCCATGAGCTGCTCTGGTTTTTGACGGGCGATACTAATATCAAATATCTGCAGGATAATGGTGTTCGCATCTGGAATGAATGGGCCGATGAAGACGGTAATCTCGGGCCTGTTTATGGTTATCAATGGCGGTCATGGCCTAAGGTTAATAAAAGCGGAACAAATGTTGGTCATGTAGATCAGATTAGTCAGATTATCGATCAGATAAAAAATAATCCTGATTCGCGACGGATTATAGTCAATGCCTGGAATGTCGGTGAAATCGAGAACATGGCATTACCACCATGCCACATGATGTTTCAGTTCTATGTAGCGGATGGCAAACTTTCCTGCCAGTTGTATCAACGCAGTGCCGATATTTTTCTTGGTGTACCCTTCAATATTGCTTCTTACGCTTTGCTTACCATGATGGTAGCGCAGGCCTGTGATCTGGCTCCGGGCGATTTTGTGCATACACTAGGTGACGCGCATTTGTATTCTAATCATCTTGAGCAAACGGATGAGCAGCTAAGCCGTAAACCTTTTCCGCTTCCTGTTATGAAGATCAACCCTGAAGTAAAATCGATATTTGATTTCAAATTTGAAGACTTTGAATTAGTCGGTTATGAAGCGCATCCACATATAAAAGCAGTAGTTGCTGTCTAATCGGAGAAAGATAAAAATAATTTTTTGCCGCGAAAAACGCAAAGAGCGCGAAAAAGTCTTTTTTAGTTTTTTACACTTTGCGTATTTTGTGTTCTTCGCGGCAAAAGTTTTTAGCAGTGCTAATGTTAATATACTCTTGAGATTTTTTCCTACATGTTAGTATCAATTATCGCGGCAATGGATCGCAATCACCTCATTGGTAATAAAAATCAGTTGCCCTGGCATCTACCGGCCGACTTTGCCCATTTTAAAGCGGTGACCATGGGTAAACCGATTGTTATGGGGCGAAAAACATTTGAGTCTATTGGCAAACCATTACCTGGCAGAAAAAATATTGTACTAAGCAGAAATCCAGAGGTGAAGTTTGAAGGGGTTGATTGCGTGAGTAATTTTTCGCAAGCGGTCTCTCTGGTTGGTGATGTTGAAGAGCTTATGGTCATCGGTGGCAGTGTAGTCTACGAGATGTTATTACCTGAAGTCGATAGGATGTATCTCACTTTTGTCGAAGCTGAATTTTCAGGCGATGCCTGGTTTCCAAAGTTTGATAAAAATCAGTGGATTGAAACAGAAGTAGTGGACTGTCCTGCCGATGAAAAAAACGCATATGCCTGCCGTTTTGTGACGTTGAAAAAAAAATAAACAGGGTATGGAACCTATAGATAAAGTTATAGTCCTAATTAGTGCAATTAATTTGTAACCCTCCTTATGATTAAAGGGCACCATGAAGGCGCTCTTTTTTTATGCCTGAGTTTTAACTAAAGTGTCAGCTTATAGGCTTAATACTTGGTCGGTGGTTTTTGTGCACCGGGACATTGTAAGCGAGTGTATTCAAATGGCAGCGTGTCTATTCGCAGTGCCGTTAAATTGCCACCCCAGAGACAGCCAGAATCAATTGCATAGGTGTTGTTTATTGCAGATATGCCAGCTTGAGGCAGGGTTGACCAATGGCCAAAAATAATTACATCCTCTTTTGTTTTGCGATCTGGGATTTCATACCAGGGTAATAATCCATCAGCCTGACTGCCTGGCGGGCCTTTTGCACTTAATGATTGTTTTCCCTCAGCGTCACAATAGCGAAGACGAGTGAATGCATTCGTAATAAAGCGATAGCGTGACCAACCGGATAATGTCTCCTGCCAGTTGTTTGGTTTATCGCCATACATGTGTCTGTAAAATTCCAAATGTTTATCACTTTGTAATACGGTTTCGACTTCACTGGCGAGCATTAATGCTTTATGTATGCTCCAGTCAGGATGAATACCAGCATGCAGTAAAGTAAGATTATTATCGTGATGTATCAGCGGCCGGTGACGTAACCATTCAAGAATGTCCAATAAATCCCTTGCCTGTAAAATATCAGAGAAGGTGTCGTGTTTGCCGGGTTTGTTCTGCAGGTAAGCTGTCGCGAGTAAATGCAAATCATGGTTACCCAATACGCTAATTGCATTATCTTCGAGTGAACGAATAAAGCGCAGGGTGTCGAGTGATTTGGGTCCGCGATTAACCAGATCACCACAGAACCAGAGTTGATCGCAGTCACTACTAAAATTAATTTTTATTAATAATGCTTTTAACTCGTCAAAGCACCCTTGCACGTCGCCGATGGCATATGTCGCCATAAATATTCTCAGTGTATTATTTTTGTTTTTGTAACTCTATCAGTCTAAACCAGCCTTTAGCAAGAGCAGGTTCATCATGGATAAGATTTAACTGTGGACACGTTGTTAATACATTTTCAAAAATAACGTCTGTACGTGTTGCGATATGTCGAAGGAAGATATTAATAAAACGCCGACCAAGTGCTAACTGTCCTGAGCGAATAAATTTATCGAAGATAAAAATTTTTCCACCGGGTTTTAGTACACGACAAGCTTCCTGTAAGGCAAGTTCGGGTTTGGGTACAACGGCGAGTATTAAATGCATAATGATGTCATCAAAATGCTCATCATTAAACGGCAAAGCCTGGCTATCTGCGAGTTGCAAGGAGATGTTTAAATTACTGTACTCAGCATTATCTACCCTTTTTTTTGCGATCGCTAACATTGCTGCGGTTATATCTGTACCAATATAGTTTGCATCATCAGGCAAGTAGGGAATGTCTAAGCCACTGCCGATGCCGTTGATAAGAATGTTTTTATTTTTGGTGTTGGTTATGCGGGCAATACTTTGTTTTCGATAATCGTCAATTGGACCAGAAACGATGCTGTCATAAATAGGGGCGAGTAGTGTATAGCTATGTTTTAGCGCCATGGCTTAGTTATTTTAAGATAATAGTCGTTTTAAGATAAATGGAAAAATAAATAAAATGAAATAAGTTTATGTGGAATGTTAATGCAGCGTATTAGGTACACTTAAGCGAAAGCTTGGGATTTCGGCATCAAATTTTTCTCCAGCATCGTTGATCATTTGGTAGCTACCGTGCATAGTGCCGAAAGGTGTATTCATAAACGTGCCGGAAGTATATTGAAAACCATCGCCAGGTTGTAGATGGGGTTGTTCACCAATAACACCATCTCCTTTGACTTCCTGTACCTCGCCATCACCATCGGTAATAACCCAGTGACGTGTTAATAGTTTTGCTGCTGAAGAACCATTATTGCGTATTGTTACTGTATATGAAAAAACATAATGGTTTTTTTCCGGATCAGATTGTTCGGCAATATAAGCTGGCTGTACTTTAATATCAATTTTATTCATTGAGCTACCAGTAATGTAATACGAGTGTAATATTCTATTATATCATCTACTCGATGGTTCACTAAGGTAATCGACGGTTGATGACAAGGGTAATAAAATTGAGAGATAGGTAAGTAACAGGAATATATGTAAAATAAATATAAATGATATCAGTTAATTCGGCGTGGTTTAACGTTTTATTTCTGTGTGCTGAATAAACTAACAAAATCATTAACAGTAAGTTCTTCTGCGCGTTGTGTTGGTGAAATACTGGCTTGAATAATTTGCTCAGTAGAGCATAAGCCTTTAAGTGTGTTTCTCAATGTTTTTCGTCGTTGTGAAAAAGCTTGTCGGACGAGTGTTTCATACGCATTAAAATCATCTATTTTTTCTTCGTGAAGTGTTATCGGCTGCAGGCGTAAAATGGCGGAATCAACTTTAGGTGCGGGTTCAAATGCGTACGGTGGTACGTCGAATAAAGCTTGTGTCTGACAAAATGTTTGCATCATGACACTTAAGCGGCCATAACTTTTAGTGCCCGGCGAGGCAACGATTCTATCTACAACTTCCTTTTGTAACATAAAGTGCATGTCCTGGATTAGCTGTCGATGTTTTAGTAAATGAAAGAGCACAGGTGTGGAAATATTGTAGGGGAGGTTGCCGATAATACGTAGCCTTTTATCAATATCCAATTCCTTGTCAGTTACAAGAGTAGAATGGAACGCAGAAAAATCGAATTTTAATACATCAATTTCATTTACATGTAATTTATTTTTGTTCGTAGCGTCTGCGAATACGCAGTTGTTTATAAGTTTTGGAATGATGTCGCGATCGAGTTCGATAACATTAAGTTTATCGAGTCTTTTTAATAAAGGTATTGTTATGGCACCTAAGCCGGGTCCAATTTCGATCATGCAGTCATCCATTTGTGGGTGGATGCTGTCGACAATGTTGTTGATTACTGAGGGATCAACCAGGAAGTTTTGTCCGAAACGTTTTTTCGCGTAATGTTGCATTTTTTTGGTAGAAAGTAGTTGCAGGCTTAATCAGAATTGCTGAGTGTGATAGCCATGTTGATCGCTTCAACTAAACTACTATTACTGGCTTTGCCGGTGCCGGCAAGGTCCAGTGCTGTGCCATGATCAACAGAGGTGCGAATAAAAGGTAGGCCTAGAGTGATATTTACGGCTTTTCCAAACCCACTGTATTTAAGTACAGGTAAGCCTTGATCGTGATACATCGCGAGTACCGCATCAGCGTTGTCTAAATATTTTGGTGTGAATAGTGTGTCGGCGGGTAAGGGGCCGATTAAATTTAATCCTTGTTGATTTAATTTTTCAATGACGGGAATGATAGTGCTAATTTCTTCATCACCTAAGTTACCGTTTTCTCCTGCATGTGGATTTAAGCCGCAAACCAGTATTTTTGGCGTTTTGATTCCAGCATGATTTTTTAAAAAATTATTTAATATAGTTAGACATTCACTTAGTGATTCACGCGTGATAGTTCGACTAACGTCTTTTAATGGTAAATGTGTTGTGGCTAAAGCAACGCGTAAAGTAGATGTTGCTAACATCATCACAGGATGTATTGGACTGTCAGTTGATGCCTTGTCAGCTAAATATTCTGTGTGGCCTGTAAATTCAAATCCAGCCTGATTGATAATGCTCTTTTGAATAGGGCCGGTCACCATAGCGGAGACAGTTTTTTGTAAGCATAACTTGCATGCCAGATCTAGCGTTGCTAAAACGTATTGGCTATTTTTAGTGTTGAGTTGCCCTGTAGTACAGCTCGTGTTTAGTTGTACAGGAATAACATTAAGCGCATTACTATTGTAATTAAGCGATAAATTTTCCAGATCATTATGCAATGTTAATGAAATATCATTGCATAATTCTTTCGCGCGTTGTGTTAATAAAGCAGGATCGGCGATGATATATAGTTCAGTATCTTTTATTTTTGGTAGCTCAATGCAGATATCTGCGCCAATGCCAGCGGGTTCACCTGCAGTGATTACGATTTTAGCTGTCATGATTTGATAAAGCTTCAGTGTGGATTTGTGTTCAGGACATTTCTTCAATAAATTCGATATAAGCTTCATCACGAATACGTCGTAACCAAAGTCGTAACTCTTCGTCAATTTTTCGGTTTTTGATAGCGTTACGGGCCTGGCTTTCTTTACTTGCCTTTGTTCTGTCTTGATTTCGATGTTCTAAAACTTCAAGTAAATGCCAGCCAAAAGGGCTCTTGAATGGTTCAGATATTTGACCAGTAGTGAGAGAATTCGCTACATTCTCAAACTCAGGGACAAAGTCACCTGGGCCGGCCCAGCCCAGGTCACCACCATTGGTCTTAGATCCAGGGTCATCAGAAAATTGGTTGGCAAGTTCAGAAAAATTTTCACCGTCAGCTATTTTTTGTTTGATATCCAGTAGTTTTTGACGAGCTTGTTCGTCGTTGAGGTCGCTGCTTGTTCGAATTAAAATATGACGGGCATGAATCTGCTGAACGATAACTTTATCTTTAGAACTTTTGACCAATTGTAGTAGGTGGAACCCGCTGGCGCTTTTCACTGGTTGTGAGGTTTCATCTATTTTTAATGTTTTGATAGCATCAATAAATAATTGAGGCAACTCATTTTCCTTGCGTTCACCAAGGTCGCCACCGTTGAGTGCGTTTCGACCGTTTGATTCTTTTAGTGCAAGGTCCTGAAATTTTTCGCCATTTTTTATTTTTTGGTAGATGGTTTCAGCTTTCTTTTTGGCGATAGCGATATCCTTAGCAGATGCGGCTTCTGGTGTCGCTATAAGGATATGGCGAAGGTGGTAGTGAATATTTGATGAATCTTTAGATTCGTTTTGTTTTATATGTTGCGCTATTTCCTGTTCTGAAACACTTACCTTATTTGCCACTAAACGCTTTTGTAATTGGTTGATGATTATTTCATTACGTGTTTGTTCGCGAAAGCGCGTGTAATTTAAACCTTCAGCTTCAATCGTGTCGCGGAAGGATTCTAATGTCATTTTGTTGTTTTTAGCTAATTGCTCTAGCATTCGATTTAACGATAAATCGTCAACTGTTATGCCAAACTGTTTGGCTTGTTGTAATTGAATTTTATCGCGAATCATTCTTTCTATAACTTGTTTTCGTATTGCATCAGGATCAATGTTTGCGTTTCTCCCAAGTTCTAATTGTTTTTGAAAATCAGATAGTCGGTTTTGTAGCATGGTTTGAGTGATAATATCATTGTTCACAATAACAACAATTCTATCAAGCGGTTTTAGTACAGCGTAAGAGTTGAAACTGAGTACTGATGTGGTAAGCAGTAAAAAAATTTTTAAAATAAAATTTACAGAGAGTTGAATAGTCATGGTTTTATTTTTATCGTAATTATTAGGTGGTTATTTGAAGGAATCGGTATAGCCATGGATTGAATCTTTTAATGTTGTTCGAGCCTTGCTGCCAGATAAGCTTCCCAATCCTTTGAGGACGAATTGTATCAGTATCGAATTATCAAATTCATTATCGATGGTATTTGAGTTTTGTAATCGACGTTGTGTAAAAATTTGTAATGACCAGCAACAGTTATCGTATGCAAGGCCTAAAATATTATGGATGCTTCGATTATCAATCAGTGAATAATTCCAGCGAGAAAATACAGTGTATCTTTGATTGATAGCATAGACAAAGGAGATATCTGTTTGTTCAATATCAAGCACGTTATCAACCAGGCGTTTACGGTAACCGATATTAAATAAATGTTTGTCGTCTGACTTATAATGTAAAAAATAGTTTTCTTTTGCAAGCCTGTTATCTGTTGTGTCCCACTGAAGATCTATGTCGCCTTGCCAATGACGCCAGTGGGTATCAAGTTCGGCGATAATGTCGGATTGTTTTATTTCATCAGTGTTGTTGTCAAGAGAAACTTTTCTGTCGTCAAAATAAAATATTTGTCCGATACTTGCACGTAAAAACTCATTACCTGTGCCTGGATTTAGAATGCGACTGGTTATTGATAAAGTGAGTTGGTTTGCGTCACCTATACGGTCGCCACCGATGAAGCGATTGTCACGGAATAATTGTGCAACACTAAACTCGGGAATGCTGGTATCGAAAATGGGTATGTCACTTTGTTCTTCGAACGGGACGTTTAAGTAGTACAGGCGTGACTCGAGTGTCTGTTGATAACCACTATCAAGATTCCTTTCGAAAAATAAACCAGTATCAATACTACTCATTATTAAATTTCGACTATTAATGTTCTCGTTGAGGCCCGAGGCAGTGCTAATGTCATATTGTGTGTGACTAAGTTTTACTGAGGGGTTAAAAAACCAGGCAGGCCCACTTAATGGTAAATGAATACCTGGGCGCACGTTGATACGGCTACCAGTGGTTTGATTGCTATCTTCATGTCGAAAATTAACAAACTCGGAGTCGAATGTGAATAAAAAAGGGCCGTTATTTATTTTTGTGTCACCCGCAAGTGTTAGCTGGGGTAATCGCTCATAAGGTCGGTCGCTTATCGCAGTAGTTGTGTCAATGGTATCAATGTCCTGTACCAGTGCGCGCGCGTGCCAATTATTAAAACTGTAGTTTAAGGTTGCATTTTTATACAGATGCGTTTGACTAGTGCTGCTAATGCTACTGGTGAAATCATTGAGGTAATCGGTGTCCGATATTTCGTGTAATTTGGCATCGAATAGTAAGTTAGGTAATATTTTTGTGTGTTGTTGGTAACGGATCTGGTAGCGTTGTTCTTGCGTAATGTCATCATTATGCAAAAAAGAAATGCTTAATTCACCTTTGGTGGCTTCAGTTAAAAAGCGATAATGCCCATCAAGTTCCATGCCGCGTCTTTCCAGAAAACGCGGGGTGATGACAGCGTCATGGTTTGGTGCAATGTTCCAATACCAGGGTGCAGCAAGTTCAAGGCCTTTTGATGTCGAGCTACCTATTTCTGGAAAGAGTAAACCACTGCGGCGTTTATTACTGGTGGGGAACTCAATGTAGGGTAAATATAAGAAAGGTATATCTTTGAAGCGCAAAGTCATATTGCTAGCAGAACCATATTCATCACTATGATCAAGTCGAATTGTATCAGCAATGATTAACCAGTCAGGATCGAGTAAGTCGCAACTTGTGATGCGGGCATTTTTTAATATGGAATAATTGCCGTCCTTTTTTTCACCCGTTGTAATTATTCCCGCGCTGCCTTTCATATTGCTGTCGTTTAACTTTTTAGCGGGGAATGAAAATTCAATGTCAGTGAAGTTGCTCTGTTTGTTTGCATCGTCGATGATAATGCTGCCAGAATCAGCATCTAATGAAAGACTTTTAGTGTCTATATGAATATTGCCAGAAACATTTAAAATATCCTGTTTGCTATCATATTGGGCGTGATCAGCAGTGACACGTAAAAAATCCCTTTCAATAACAATATTGCCACCTAATATAGTTGTACCGTCTTTGTTGGTTTGTGCGAAGTCCGCACTGATTTCTGTGTTTTCATTTGTGCCTTTAGGAAAAGCGCGAGGCGGTGAATGCTTTTTTGCAATATCGTTGGTAGAGCAAAGTGGTTTTCTGTTGCTGATATTAAGTGTGTTTATATTATGTGTATTGATGCCAACTGTAATTTTTTCAGCAGAAACAATAGTGCTATGCAAGCCAAAACACAAAATAACAGGGATATTGAAAAAAATACGAAACCAGCATGATGAGCAAATGCGCATTACACTAGATTTTTTTTTATTGTGTGGTGGTAAATTCAAACGCTAATTTGTTGAGTAAAGGGTTTAATAGGTTGCCGATAGTTGTTGCTGATAGTTATTAAGCAATAGTTGTATGATTAATTGGTTAACAGGAACTCAAGTAATGCCTTCTGCGCATGTAGTCTATTTTCCGCCTCATCCCATACAACACTGTGTGAACCGTCAATAACGTCAGCACTTACTTCTTCGCCACGATGTGCTGGCAAACAGTGCATAAATAAAGCATCATCATTTGCAAGTTGCATTGATTCGTTGTTGACCTGGTAGTTTTTGAATGCCTGCTCTCTGCTTTTTTGTTCTTCTTCCTGCCCCATGCTGGCCCATACATCGGTAACGATTAAATCGCTGTTGCTACATGCTGCAGAAACATCTGTTGTAATTTCAATAAAGTCACGGGTTTCATCAATGAAAGTTTGTTGTGGTTCAAATCCTTCTGGACAGGCAATGTTTAATTTGAATTCAAGTAATTTGGCTGCATGCATGTAGGAGTGGCACATGTTGTTACCATCGCCGACCCATGTCACTGTTTTGCCTTTTATGTCGCCACGCTGTTCAAAATAAGTCTGCATGTCGGCAAGTAACTGGCAGGGATGCACGTCATCTGTTAAACCGTTGATGATGGGCACGGAGGAATATTTGGCCAGAGTTTCTGCTTTTTTATGTTCAAAGGTTCGAATCATGATGCAGTCAGTCATGCTAGATAAAACTCTTGCGCTATCTTCAACAGGCTCACCACGACCAAGTTGTGTATCGCGTGATGAAAGGAAAATTGCGTGACCACCAAACTGTGCCATTCCTGATTCAAACGAGACTCGCGTGCGAGTTGATGACTTTTCAAAAATCATAGCTAAGACTTTATTTTTAAGTGGCTCAAAAATTTCACCACGATGTTGCATGGCCTTTAGCTCAATAGCGCGCCTTATTATTTGCCTGAATTCGTCGGAAGATAAATCAGTTAGTGTTAAGAAGTGTCTTATGTTTTTTCTGGTTGTATTCATATTAATTTTTAAAATATTAGGCAGCGACTTTTTGTAACGAATGGATAACCAGTTCGCATACTGTATCAATAATGGTATCAGCCTGTTCCTGATTTAGAATCATGGGTGGCAATAGACGAATGACATTACCTGCAGTAACGTTAATCAATAAATTTTTCTCTAAGGAGAGCGATACTAATTCTGTGCAGTCCTGTTCAAGTACAATGCCAATCATTAAACCAATGCCGCGTATTTCGGTTACACCGGTTAGTCCTCTGAGCTTTTCTTTAAAACCCTTAACCAGGTAGTCGCCCATCTGCGTTGCATTTGCGATTAAGTTATCGGATTCAATTGTATTAATAACCGTCGACGCAGTTGCACACATTAGGGGGTTGCCGCCAAATGTAGAGCCGTGGTTTCCAGGTTGGAAAATGTCACCTGCTTTTTCATTAGCAAGACATGCACCAATGGGTACGCCATTGCCAAGTGCTTTTGCCAGTGTCATCACATCAGGCTGTATATTGTTATGCTGGAATGCAAACCATTTTCCGGTTCGTCCCATACCTGTTTGTATTTCATCAAGCATTAATAGCCAGTCGTTTTGATCGCAAATGTCACGTAACTGATTTAAGTAATCAGCTTGTGGAATGTTAATACCACCTTCGCCCTGTATAGGTTCAACTAAAATAGCGACAACATTGTTATTATTTTCGGCAATATTTTTTATTGCATCAATGTCGTCATAAGGTGCGCGAATAAAACCCTGTACTAAGGGTTCAAAACCAGCCTGTACTTTTCGATTTCCGGTAGCGCTGAGTGTCGCCATAGTGCGACCATGGAAACTGTTTTCCATGACAATAATATTCGGATTTTTAATTTTTTTCTTGTGCCCAAATAAACGCGCAATTTTAATTGCCGCCTCATTCGCCTCTGCGCCCGAGTTCGAGAAAAACACACGGTTCATTTTAGAAATATGACAAAGTTGGCCCGCCAAAATTTGCTGTTTATCAATTTGATAAAGATTTGATGTATGCAATAATTTTGATGCCTGTTCCGTGATGGTTCTGGTAATAGCAGGATGAGCATGACCCAGACCACAAACTGCAATGCCGCATAATGCATCAAGATATTGCTGCCCGTTATTGTCCCAAAGGTAGACACCTTCACCGCGCTCAAACGTGACGTCGAGTGGGGCATAGGTCTTCATAATATGCTCGTTTTTAACCATAAATAATACGTTAACTTTGTTAATCTGATTTTTTTAAAATGCTAATACTATAAAAACAAAAGCGACAACCTGAGTCGCCGCTATTTTTTATTCTACTGTATCCTCTTACGCTGATTATACGTGTTATCTGTAAGCTGACAATGTAAAAAAACAGCTTTTTTTGGGGCAGTAATAACGCAAAAAGCGAGCCCGAAAGACTCGGGACTCGCTTTTGTGTCTACGGTGAGACTACGGAGTGTACTATTTCTAAGTAACGTTCCTTAAAATGCCAGACCGTGTCCGTAGCCAACCATACAAAGTAGCATAGGAACCGATAGCACCGTATTGGTACGAGACGCTAATAAAGCCACTTTTTTCGCACCTGCAATGGTGTCTGCATCATGCGTTTGGCCATCAAGACCAAGGATTTTCTTCTGGTTTGGCCAGATAAGTACCCATACGTTGAATAGCATGATAGTACCTAACCAGGCGCCCAGGCCGATCACAGCCATGCCGTTGCTGAAAGTGAATGCATTGATGATTCCCTGCATACCGCCGCCTAGTTGCGCCAATGCGCCTAAACCGGTTAGCCAGGTCACTGCTGCTGACATACGAAACCATAATAATGCGTTTGGTGCGATGTATTTGTTGATCGCAGCGGGTGTAGGGCCATCTGGGTTAGCAAGTGCCGCGCCTACGCCCGGTACCTGAACAAAGTTGAAATAGTACAATATGCCGATCCAGGTAACGCCAGCTAAAACGTGTAACCAGACAACGCCGTTCATGCCAGGAAGCCCATTGCCCAGGCCAAATGCAACGGCAAATGCGAGTACAAAACCAAGGATAATAGTGCCCTTGACGGATAATAATGGATTCATAATCTTCCCCTAAATGGTTTAACCTAATTGGTTTAAAGCGAAACCTAGATTTACATCTATATTTTCTGGATTCTGCAGGGCGCTAACGTTAGGGTAGTCGCGTGTATAATGCAACTCGAATTTGGCTTTTTAGCGGTTTTTCTTAATAAAAACAAACTATTCCATGTTATTTGTAAGCTATTATTTATAAGCTTTTTGTAATGCAGTATTAATTGGATAAATATTAATCACCAACATTAATCACCAACGCTAGAGTCAGAATTGTTGCAAATCATTTGTCACAACTAAAAATCTGCGAAGATAGGCAGTCTATGATTTATTATCTGTAATTTTTATAAGGAATCGATAAAGCGATTATGTGTGGTATTTGCGGAGAAGTAAGGTTCGATGGCGCGGTGCCAGAACCATCAGTAATCGAACGGATGAAGGAAAAGTTATATAGCCGTGGACCTGATGCCGAAGGGGCATATTCGAATGGGCCGGTTGCATTGGGTCATCGTCGGTTGTCAATTATTGATTTATCAGAAAAAGCGGCACAGCCAATGCTTGATAAAGAAATCGGTGTGGCACTGGTGTTCAATGGCACAATTTATAATTACCCACAGCTGCGAAAAGAATTGCAAAACCTGGGTCACACTTTTAAGTCGACAGGTGACACTGAGGTTATTTTGCGGGCGTACATAGAGTGGGGTGAGAGTTGTGTTGCTCGCTTACAGGGCATGTTCGCTTTTTCGATATGGGATGAACGTAAGCAAACAATATTATTGGCGCGTGATCGTACAGGCATTAAACCCCTGTATTTTTCTCACACATCACAGCGCTTATTGTTTGCCTCAAACACGCAGGCGTTGATTCACGCTAATGATGATATTGATACCTCAATTGATTCGAGTGCGCTGCATAATCTATTTAGTTTACACGCCGTTGTTCCTGCGCCGCGAACCATCCTCAAAGGCATAAGAAAAGTTAAACCTGCGCATATTATGGTGATTCATGTTGCCGGAAAAAACAAAGGTAAGGTCGAAGAAAAACGTTACTGGACATTAACCGCAAAACGGCCCGATAAAAAAATGAGCGAGCAGGACTGGCTTGTTGCGGTTCGTGATGAATTAAAACGTGCAGTTGATAAGCGCGTGAAAATTGCCGATGTGCCAGTAGGGGTTTTGCTCTCAGGTGGTATTGATTCCAGCTTACTGGTGGGCTTATTAAGCGAAGCAGGCGTAAGTGATTTAAAAACATTCTCCGTGGGTTTTGAAGATGCGCGGCTAGAAGATGGAAGTGCAGAAAAAGGCAATGAGTTTGAATATTCAGATGCCGTTGCGCAAAAGTTTGCCACCGATCATCATCAAATGATGGTATCAAATACACAGGTATTGCCGCGTTTGCCCGAAGCTTTTTCCCACATGTCCGAACCAATGTTTGCGCAAGATGCGATTGCGTTTTATCTGTTGTCCGAAGCAGTATCTAAAGAAGTCAAAGTAGTACAAAGTGGTCAGGGTGCAGATGAAGTTTTTGGTGGTTATTTTTGGTATCCGCGGATGCATCGTTCGATTACGTCGGGTATTAAACGTTTTTCTGCCGAATATTTTGATCGTGACCATGATGAATATTTAGAAACAGTGGACTCGCGGTTTCATACTGAGGATGTTACCTCAGATTTGATCCAGGATTTACTGGACGAAGTGGATGCCGATGAATATCTCGATCGTGTGCTTGCGGTCGATGTCACTACATTAATTGTTGATGACCCCGTTAAGCGAGTAGATAACATGACGATGGCATGGGGGCTAGAAGCGCGTGTTCCATTTCTCGATACACAATTAATTGAACTAGCTGCGTCGATGCCTGCAAAAATGAAACTGCCTAACGGCGGTAAGCACGTATTGAAAGAATTATCTCGTGGATTTTTGCCCGATAAAGTGGTTAACCGAAGCAAAGCTTATTTCCCCATGCCAGCATTAAAATATGTGCGCGGTGATTTTCTTGAATTTATGAAAGAAATTTTATTGTCTGATGGCGCGAAACAGCGTGGCTTTTATAATCCTGCTTATGTCGAAAAATTATTAAAAAATCCAGAGGATTATCACACGCAATTACAGGGTAGCAAGCTGTGGCATCTGGCTGCACTGGAATTATGGTGGCAGCAGAATATTGAAAAATAGTGCTTATAAAGTTCAATGTGTTATACCGTTAATACTTGAAGTTTTATGACTTATCCCTACATTAATTCCACCTGACGGTTGTGAGGTTAATGGTGGTCAACTTGGGGTATAATGCCTCAGTACAATATTGAATACAGGTATTTGAAATGGCTGATGTTTTAGAAAGAATTGATGAGCAGGTTAAAGGCAACAAAGT
>CAZCOZ010000048.1:0-15375 GCA_964500555.1 uncultured Thiotrichaceae bacterium
AAATGTTTACACAATCGGCTTCTCTGGTAAGAAAGGATCTTGATACACTAAAAGTCATGTAACAACTCACGCATAAAATACAAACCACATGCACTCATATGCGTGAATTCACGGATATTGTTTTCAACGTAGACATCTTTGCTTAATGTAATTTCGTTTTTGTTAAACCCTCCCTACAAACTGCCACTTAGTCAGTTAACAAACCATTTGAAATGATGACTTTTATTACTATTTAATGTACCGTATCGCTGTCTACAAATTCTACCGTTTTATTTAGTTTATCCATTTAATTTATTCACTCACATTGCACATTCATTCTGTTATGACGACTGACGATAACAACATATCTGATACGAATATTTTACGCGCCAATATCAATAACGAAACTTCTCAAATCTCCTGGAGTGAGTTACAACGTTTTTTTGCAGGCGGCTGGTTAATTTATGTTAGCGATAAATTCAACTTACTGGATGTTGCCGTAGCCTTTTCTCTCGATGACAAAGAGCAGGTAAGCAAGTGGCTAACACTAGGTTATGTTGCCAAGGTAACAGATGAACAAGCAAAACAATGGCATGATGACAACCAGTCGTTCTGGTCTACCGTGGTTAAGCCCTGGGTATTAATTCAACCCACAACTGAAACAAAAAGTGATAAAATTCACTAAATTAATTTAACTAACAATATTATTAACCCTTCTCTTCAAAGTATTTCATGCTGTGGTAGTGAGTGTTAAGCAAGGAATACATATGAAACTTTGGACCAGGAAAAAACACGGAAAACGAGCAAAAAATTTTCCGGGAAAACTATTTTCTGCAGGGGCTCTTCTCTCTCTTACTATGTTGTCATCATGTGCAACATTAACTGATGACATTGTTGTTTCATCTCATGTTAATTCAGACATTAATCTTCGTAATTATAAAACTTTTGCATGGCATACTGATTCCAAAATCGCTTTTGATCCTGTTGGCCAGTGGGAACAACCAACATTTGATACGGACGAAGAAGTACGCGAGATTATTTTACAAGACTTACTTAAGCGTGGTTTTCATCAGACTACTGATGAACCAGACTTACTCGTTACTTTCAGTGCGGGTATTGATTCCGATCTATTGAGATTATCGAATAACGCTTCAGAAAAAAACGGAGCATCAACTGACGTTTCACAATCTGCATTAGTGGTTGCATTTACGGACGCTATCTCTGGGCAAACTATTTGGCTCGCCCATGCAGACGCAAGTCCACAGGAACAACAATCAATCGATAATATTCGAAAACGAATTCACTACGCTATTAAACATATATTCAAAACACTTTAAGAGAGCTTCGCTTTATCGAAGTCAAGAAAAAAGCGCCTGAACTAAAGCATCTAGCACAGCCGCTAAAGTGTTTATACTTTAACCGCTGCCCTGAATGTTTAAATTCGGCGCTTGTGTCAGACGCTTACTTTCGCGTATTTTACGACGCTATCTAAGCCTGCTTTTTTATCGGATCTCTTTATATAAGATCCACAAATAGAAGTTCTTTTTAATGCTTCACTTCTTTTTCTTCAACTGATTCCAGGCGTTCATTTAAAATCATGTAATCGCCACCCGTTTGAAATCTAACAACTGAGAAACCATGATTACTTACGCGTTTTACTTCTACGATTTGGCCCGTGCTGGCAATTTTTGCCTGAGAGCCCTTATGCAAATTCTTTGATTCCATAACTATTCCCCTAATTTTATTTTCATTTTTATTATTATCAACCTTAGTTATAGTACATTTATGATAAAAATTTTATAAGGCGGGCATAACTCAATGAAATTAATTATTTAATTTGTTTTAATGATGCAACCCAGTTGGGATTAACACCCTCTTCACCCAGGCAAACACTCAAACCAACTTCATTTTCATACCAGCTTTGATGCGACTGATTAGGCTCAGCCTGATATCCCCACCAGGCACCGTCCGCATCTTGTGCTACCCAACACACCCACGCGGGAATCTTATTAAAATGCATACACTCAAACCATCCAGCACTATATAATTAGCACGCTTTGTAACAAATAAACTGCAATCATGCCGCCATAATAAGCGAACATCAGTAAAATACAAAATAATGGGAAGATACCGACCACCACAGCCCGTAGGCTCTAAGTACATTACCGCGGAGGGTCATAAGCGACTCAATGACGAGCATGATTATCTGTGGAAAAAAAAGCGTCCTGAAGTGACCCGAATACTCTCTGCAGCCGCAGCAGAAGGCGATCGCTCGGAAAATGCTGAATATATTTACCGTAAGAAAGAATTGCGTGAAATTGATGCCCGGGTTCGCTTTATTCGCAAACGTTTAGAGAACATGGTGGTTGTCAGCCGACTCCCCACCGATACCGATAAAGTCTATTTTGGTGCCTGGGTTTGCCTTGAAAATGAAACTGGCGATGAAGTGACCTATCGCGTCGTCGGGCCCGATGAAATCGACCCCAAACAGGGCTATATCAGCATGGACTCTCCCATGGGTAAAGCGTTGCTCGGCAAACCACTTGATGCTGACATTGTTATTACAGTAAGCACGAAAAATGGCCCGGTAAAAAGCTCGTACATTATTAATGAAATAAACTATGAAGCGCCATAACATAGGGTTTCCACATTACTAACCGCATAAAAAAGCCCTCATCCGAGGGCTTTTTACTTTTCCAGCATTGGCTAAATAATAATACTAATTTGCTGGTGCGGTAGATTGCGGCACCGGTACAGGCGCGTTATTAGGCACTTGCTGCGGCTGTGCATTTTGCCCAGGATATGGACGATAATACCCCTGCGGCGGACCATATGGGCCATTCCTATAACCACCACCATAAGGCGCATGGTTATAAGGCCCACGATTATAGCCGCCATAATTATTACCACCATCAAAGAAACCTTCCATTTCTTCCATCCAGTAGCGTGGATCCCATTCATCATATGGGTTACCGTAATAACCATTATTGTAGCCATTGTTGTTCCAGTTATTACCACCCCGATTACCACTCCACGGGCCCCAATTGCCGCCATTACTATTCCATGGCGCCCAGTTATTACCGTTGTTATTGCCGTTATTTCCGCCAAACCAGGCAAAGGTGCTGGTTGCTGTCAGTAATACAGCGAGTGCCAGTATATTGCGTAAAAATTTCTTCATCAGTATCTCCCCATCTCGTGATTAAAAAACTTGCCTGCCTTCATTGTATGCTCATGGTTTCTCAACATCAACTTCTTAACTTCTCTTTATTTGCCAGATTTTCATCAACGAAATTGCGTAAGAATGACATCGGTTTTGCGCCACTAAAACGGGCAATTTCTTCCCCTTTATTAATAAGTAAAATCGTTGGAAAACCCCGAACTTGGTAACGCCCTGCCAATTTCATGTTTTCACCTTCATCAACTTCGACTTTTGCCAATTTTATCTTTCCGTCATATTCTTCAATCAATTGCTTCAACAGTGGGGCAACAACAAGACAGGGCGCACACCACTCCGCCCACAAATCCACTAAAACCGGCATTTTATTCGACGCTGCTATAACCAGATCATCATACTGCTCAAAATCAACATCTATTATTAATCCTTCATCCATTACTATTGTTTCACCTAAGAATAAAAAAGTCGCATTATACATCGTCTCGCATTTTTTCCAGAGTATCTAAAAGAATCACGTTATAATGGGATGAAGCACAATACGCGTAACTCGCTTTTAGAGATCACTATGGACACCATTACTATTGAACACCATGTAACACCGGCAAAACTCGATGTGCTTTATGTCGACGACTGGCCAACGTGGGAAAAAGGTGTTTCTGAATTTGACTGGCAGTACGATAAAAAAGAAGTGTGTTATATCATTGAAGGCAAGGCAATCATCACTCCCGAAAATGGCGAACCCGTCACTATCCAGGAAGGTGACATGGTGTTTTTCCCAGAAGGCATGAAATGTGTCTGGAAAATTATTGAGCCGATCGAAAAACATTATCGATACGAGTAAGTTTCATTTTATTTTGTTATCTCGTAATCTCTAAAAAATAGCAGGTTATTATTATGGAACTTTGGGAGCAACTTTTAGCTGGCGCAATTGGCCTGCTTGTCCTTTTTATGTTTTTCCCCGGCATCAAAGCCACGATGGAAAGAAGTAAAAACGCAGAAGAAAAACACTGGGGAACACTGGTACTTCTAACGGTCGTACTCATCGCCTTTATTATGTTGATGATCAACTCTATACAATAGCTCCAACAACAATCGTTCATCTATAGCTCTAGTAAATTTATTCAGTGTTGAGCAAACACAACTGATATAATTATCCTCCGCTTACCTCAATTAGTATTCGATCAATAACTGTACCACTACACATGTCTACACAAAAAAAAGCCGTTGCCCTTATCTCGGGCGGACTCGATTCATTGCTCGCTGCAAGACTTATGCTCGACCAGGGCATTCACGTTGAAGGCATTAACTTCTACACCGGTTTCTGTGTAGAAGGTCATACGCACGCTATTCGCAAAAAAGATAAAGCCAAACCGAAACGCAATAATGCTTTATGGAGCGCCGAACAGCTTGGCATTAAATTACACATTATCGATATCATTGATGAATACAAAGATGTATTAATTAATCCAAAACACGGTTATGGCGCAAACATGAACCCCTGTCTGGACTGTAAAATTTTTATGGTCGGCAAAGCTAAACAATGGATGGAAGAAAACGATTTCGACTTTATTATTACTGGCGAAGTGATGGGGCAACGGCCTATGTCACAACGCAAGGACTTATTGCCCGTCGTCGTTCGTGAGTCGGGAGCAGATGATCGTTTAGTCCGACCTTTGTGCGCACAAAATCTTGCAGCAACAAAACCTGAAAAAGAAGGCTGGATAAGTCGAGAAAAAATGAAAGGCTTTAGTGGCCGCAACAGAAAACCACAAATGGCACTTGCAGCGGAGTTTGGTTTTGAAGACTACGCTACACCCGCTGGTGGTTGTTGTTTTCTTACCGACAAAAATTACTCCAATAAACTGGTTGATCTCTGGCAGGCCAGAAATAAAAAAGATTACGAGCTCGACGACATTATGCTATTAAAAGTCGGCCGTCATCTTCGCCCACAACCGCATTACAAATTAATTGTTAGTCGAGAAGACGGTGAAAATAAATTTCTTCAAGGTTATAAAAAACAATTTTCTACAATAGAGATACTAAGTCACAACGGACCACTGTCATTAATTGACGGTGAAGCAAGTGATGATGACTGTGCGTATGCCTCTCGTATCGCTGCACGGTTTAGCCAGGGCCGCGACGCAGAAAATGTTACTGTAAAAGTCACTCGTAAAAATGGCGAAGAAAAAACCTTCAACATCAAACCTATGCCTGTATCAGAAATTAAAAAGGAATGGTACGTATGAGCCAACACACTTTAGATGCGCGTAATAGTTTATGCCCGATGCCAGTAATCAAAACGCAAAACAAAGTTGCGGAATTAAAAACAGGCGACCTGCTTGAAGTCACCTGCACTGACCCCGGCGCACTAAACGACATTCCTGCCTGGTGCCGAATCAACGGACATATTATTAAAGAAACAACTGAAAAAGATAATGAAGTTATTATTCTGATTGAAGTTAATAACTGAAATGGAGGCGCATATGCACAAACACGAAAAAATAAATTATCTGGAATTTCCTGCTAAAGATACTACCGCTACAAAAAAATTCTTCGCGGCTGCCTTCGATTGGTCTTTCACCGACTACGGTCCTGAGTACGTTGCTTTTTCAAACGCAGGCATTGATGGTGGCTTTTATCAATCTGATTTAAGCGTTTCAACGAATACCGGCAGTGTACTCATTGTTTTTTACAGCAAAGAAATTGAAACTACTCAATCAAAAATAATTAGCGCTGGTGGAAAAATCACACAGGCTATCTTTGAATTTCCTGGTGGCCATCGTTTCCACTTTACCGATCCAAATGGAAATGAATATGCTGTTTGGTCAGATGTAGATGTAATCGTATAGCGTTGCGGTAATAATATTCATAAATAAACGAATCCTTATTTTACTAAAGAATATACAAAACCAAACCACCACTTTCAGACGCTTTAATTGTGTTATATTTCTGAATAAATTAATCAATTATCCAACAAAGAGGTAAAAATGAAAGTAGCATATATTTTTTCAACACAAGGTCATTCGGTTTCATACAAACTTGGAAAAATGATTCTCCCGCAAATCGAAGAAGATGCACATGGTGTTGAAGTCGTCGGAATGTTCTTTTTTGAAGATAATGCCTATGTGTTACAAAAAGGTAACCCTATCGGTGAGCGTCTAGCTAAAGTGGCAGCTAAATCAGGCATGCTTTTAATGGCCTGTGACCAATGTGCATATGAGAGAGAAATTGATAGCATGTTAGTAGATGGCGCTACCGTTGGCTGCTTCCCTAATCTGTATAGTGCGCTATCAGGTAATATGCCAGATCAAGTGATCACGCTATAAAATTTCGATTTGGTAAACAACATGCGATACCCCAGCTTGCAATATCCACTGACACTGTTAACACTAATTTTTATTGCTACAAGCGGATGCAGTTCCAGCAATGCCTATTACGGAATACAGCAATCCCAGATCAATCAATGTTTACAAACGAAGTCACATGCCGAATACGATGATTGTATACAGCAATCAAATAAAAGTTATGACGAATACACTCTGGAGCGAAAAGAAAATATCAAATAGAAATTACACAAGAATACCAGTAACGGTATTTTCAATTTAGTATTCGAAGCGTGTCGAAAGAAAAGGCTGGATTAATCGGGCTTGATATTGAATTGATAAATGGAATAAATATTTCGGCCTTACTGATGTCACAACTGGATGCGACATCAGTAAGGCCGAATATTGTTAATCTAATAGAAAAGCAACTTGAGCAGTTTCATCCTGAACGTTTTCATTAGTGTCAGGTGTCACAACATCAGGGCTCGCAATATCAGGATTTACAGTATCAAGTTTCATAATATCAGGACTCAATGCAATTAAATTTTCATTTGAAGGGTTATCGCAAAATTTCACCAAGACCATACCACTGAATTTTTTCTCTTTATAAACTTCCAGTCGGTAAATATTTCCTTCGCGATCAAGTGAGAAACGTTTTACTATATCTGCCTGATTGATAGCATGACCCGTTTCACTCTTCACACCTTTCTTTTTCCAGCCGATAACATTAAAGCGGTAACCATCTTCAGGACTAACGATGAAGTTGTTACTAACTTCAATTATATTACCCATGGGAACTTCTCGAAGAATGCCATCTGCTTCTATAGTAACGGCATCCAGACTGGTGTCATATTCAAAATATTGTGGGTTTATATTAGTAATACGTCGATTACCATAATTTATTCGGTAACTCTTTCCCCGATTTGTAATAGCAAGCAGCGGATTGTTCGCGATAAAGTCGAGATCCGTGTTTCTTTGTAGTGGTAGATAGTTGATGCTGGAACGTGCTTTAGAAAGATCCAGCATTAATTTATTTTGATAAAAAGCTATCTGCAAGTTGCTATTAATCGTCTTGCGTACATGCGACGCATCCAGTTCAAAATCACGTTCCCACTCAATACCCATATTAGAAAGGAATGATTCAAGTGCATGCAAGTGGTAATAAACACGTTTATGTGTTGGTAAACTTTTGCTCGTCTCAATTCCAACGGCGGACTTACCGTTGTTGATAGCAAAGTACGTTAGTGTCTTCTCCATCTCCACATCGCCCAGTCTTGTGTGTGTATTTTTTACTGCGTACTGGTGTTCTGGATCCAATAAATTTTCATTAATTTCTGCACTAACCTGACGTGACATATCACCAATGTTTGAAAAATCTTCAACATCGATAACTTCCTGGTCAATAATAATACTCTGCCCCCAACGTTGGGGACTATGCATATTATCTATCTTTTCTTTTCTGTAGAAGCCACTACCATCGTGTAAATTAAACACCATATCAATTCGTGGATTGACGATTAGTTCTTTGATTCGTTTTACTTCTTCAATATCAGGATCATTTTCAGCTACCTTGGCAAACTTCCGATTCATATCGCCATGCATACCGCGTGATCGATTGATAATACTTTCAAAGTTCAGGTTAGGAACCACCCAGACACTGCCTTTAGTAATATTATAATTGGTCACTAGTAATGAAGCCGCGTGAAAACCGCCAGGCTCATCACCTTGTATGCCACCCACTATAAGTACCGTCGGACCCGGTTGACCTGATTCCAGTTTGTGCAAGGAGAAGGCGAGGCGCTCTTCTGCCCAGACTGTGTTAATTGAGAATACGTTAACTGAAAGCAAAGCTACACAGAAAAGAAGAGTTTTCATGTTTATGAAACCTTAATGTGCCATGGCTCAAACCTAACGCCGAGGTGGTTGTCTACGGGATAACGCATATCGATGTAACCTAAATCAATCAATCTCATATATTCATCAGTTTTTGCAAAAGCATCGGTAAAATTAGCAGCACCTAAAAAGCGATTGCCTACATCAAAGTCACTTACACCGTGGAATGAGTACCCGGGAGGCGCTAGTGAACGAGACGCTAATGAAAGATTGCCTTCGTATTTAGCAGCCTTATTTAAAAATAGCTGCATTTGTTTGACAACACTGCGTACACCCGATGTCAGTATGACGGAATCACCAAGGTCATCTTTTATTTTTTTGTAGAGCGCTACAGGCTCTCCTTTGAAAAGAAACTGCCCCGTACCAGGTATTTTCTCAACCGAACGTTTTTTGATGGTGGACGTTAAATCATCAAGCGGTTTTTCGCCGTAAAAGCCGTAGTGCACCGCGTCTTCGTGAAACAGCTCATCTAGAAAAGCAGTTTCTTCTTTCCTAAATTTACCAATTTTTGAATAATCTTTACCATAGCGCAGCATGTCATCAAAACTTAAAACACTGAAATTGCCATGGCCGACGATTTTTTTCACTCGACCTATTCGATAGGCAAGTTTGCGAACCAGACGTTGATGTTTGCGATCTGAGGTTATATCACCGTCGTAGACCTCATTAGGGTGACGGATTTTCTGAAGATACTCTTCAGTCAGCTTAGTCTCATCATCTTGATTGATTGAACTAAAAGCCGGCAAAGCGGGATAGGTGCTACCGAGAGCAACAAGTTTTAGAAATGTGCGACGTTCCATATTTATGTTTGCGTATTTATTTAATTTTTTTTATTTTTATAATTTATACAACACAGACCCTATTGTATCTCATTTCCATTGGAGTCCAAAGCTATATGAGCGGTTTCAATTAAAAAACCACCTAAAAGGCAGTATAGATGAAAATGGGGGGAAAGTAATACTCCAGGATAAATCATAATATTTAAGGCTAGAACAAATAAGGCAAGAACAAAACTAAAGGCAAATATCCTTGTGCCATTTTATAGAAGATAAGGGCAGCGTATTATCTACTATTTTAGCTTGATAATCAGCCAGTTAATTCGTATGGCTTAATTCATTAAAAGAAAAATATTTCTAGGCCGTTAAAGATCTAGCAGAAGTTTTAACGGCACGCGCATACCTGCAATTTTACAGGCCTGCTGCCCGTAGCCATAAGGAAACATATTGTAAACATATTTTCTCGTGGCTTTTTCTTTACCGTGCTTTTTTCTTAACGCCTGCAACAAGCGACGATGTTCTGGTATGCACTGATTGGTTTCAAAGTGATCTCGAACAAACATAACCACTTCCCAGACATCTTCATTTAACTCGATACCTTCTTTATCTGCTAATGCCTGTGCAACATCTCTGTTCCAGTCGGAAGGTTCTAACAAAAAGCCTTCATGATCTATTTGTATTGTTTGTTCATTTACTTCAAGCACACTGTTTAACATTATTTACTCCTTGAGTATTGACGACCTGACCACTCAACCATCGGTTGATAAAACCAGCCACTTCTTCAGCAACATTTAAATTAAGTAAAGGTAAGTTACCTGTATTTATTTTTTCATCCGACGCAACGGCAATAACTGAGTCATCATCTGGATAAATAAGCGGCTTACCAATCGTAGGGCGATGTAATTCAATTTTGGGAAAAGACAAATGCCTGTATCCTTCAACAAGAATCAAATCAGTATTTTTCAAATCCAGTCTATTGATTAAATCGTTAAGTTTAGGTTCTACCTGTATTTCGTACTCAGTAATTAGCGCACTTCTTATTGCAGATGAAACCAACACTTGCCCCGCACCCGCTTTACGCAATTCGAAACTATCTTTACCAGGCTTATCAATATCAAAATCATGATGCGTATGTTTTATCATTGCAACACGCAAACCCTGCAATTTCATCAATGGTAGCAATTTCACTAACAGGCTGGTTTTACCTGTGCCTGAATAAGCCGAAAAACCTAATACTGGCTTCGGAAATATCATCTTTGCTTTGTCACTACTAGATTTTGCCATGAAATATCATTCTCCCTATATAACCTGAACGTAATAAATACCCGTATACCAAATGTTCATAATCTTCTCTAACGCCTTTATTCAAGATACCCCATGAGATATACATTGCAGGCAGTAACAAAAGAAGCACAACCCAAACCGAACCATCGGGTATTGAATAAGCCGCTAACGCTAATAAATAAAGCGGCCAACTAAATAACAACCCGCGCAACACGTGTTTCATAATTAACACAAAAGAAGCGACCACACGATTGCATCGTTGCTTGCGTGAATTATAAACCGCTAAAAAAACACCTTTCTCAAATTCATTTTTTATTTCTGATAAATTTTTTGAGCTGATTGCAGGCATATCTGTGACACAGAAATTATTTTCATTAACGAATCGCCATCAATGCAATTCGGGTAACACACCAACTTGCGGCATATTTGCCAAACCTGTTTCGCGTGCATGATCCTCAAAACTTTTGTTTCTCCAGAAGAATGCACCGGGCATTGTTGTTGGCATAACCAGTGCGTAAAACAAAGCTCGTCCAACAACCGACGACAATGTAATTATCGCAGCCGTAGACAACAATAAAAATAATGCAGGCAGCCCATCAAAATCCATGACAAATATCACAACTGTTAAAAACAACCCAGCAAGCAACCCCATGTTTCTTGAAGTATATGTTTTGCCAAATTTTGTTTTTTGTTCAAAATGTGCCGCAGCGCCTTCACCACCTTGTTGCGTTAAATCTTTTTGATGAAAATACAAACCAACAACTTCCATTAATAAACCAAGAAAAACTATCGCTGCTGTAGCGGGTATAACATGCGCCCATGATTCACCATTCACAACTTGTATAGAGCCGTAAACCAGCGCCAACAATAATGGCCCTAACGACAGGACACTGCCATAAAAGCTGGTAAAGACTTGCCAGTGATCCCAGAATGGCCTGGCAGGAATACGATAAATTTTATGCATGAAAAATATTGCAGCCAAACCGGATATAACAGCACCCCAACCTGTGATTGAGACAAACGTTTGCAATAATGATTCAGGCAACCAATAAAATAATTGTGGCAAGCCTGTCAATAACGTAAACGCGCCAATAAAATTATAAAACACAGCAATGCCTGCGACTTCTCGACTCACAGGGGAATATTTCAAATTATTAAAGGCACGATAAAATCGATGCGGTTTACCGAGATGCATGGTAGATAACACTAAGGCCAGAGTTTGTATTCCAATTAAACCAAATAAAAACATTGGCCATGCAATCGGATTTTTTTCTGGCGATAACATTTCAAGACCAAACATTGGCCCGATGAACAATAGAATAAATGCGCCTACCACAGCCTGCGAAATCAAAGTAAAAACGACCAATGGATTTTCGCGTGTACTGATCTTCTTTAAATTCCATTCCACTTTTGCTTTCTGGCCACTGACACTTTTTTCAGCAACCTGAGGCTCATATTTTCCCTGTGCATTTTTTTTGTATTGTAATGGCACACTATCTGTACGAGACATCTCATCAGGTAGTGCACTTTTTTGCTGGAAACGAATATTGGGATGTGTAATATCTGTTGATGGGAACCCGGGGATACTTGTTTCCAAACCATCACGATTTTCCGGTGTGGTTTCCATGATGCCAAAATCCAGTGCACCAGCAAGACAGGCTGAAACACATGCTGGTTTTAAGCCAACCTCTAAACGATCAACACACATATTACATTTAGACACTTCACCTTTACTGTGATCGAGTTGCGGCGCATTGTAGGGACAAACCCAGGTGCAATAACCACAGCCAAAACAAATATCGGGGTCTTGCAGAACCGCACCGTACTCAGCAAACTTTGTATACGCGCGCGTTGGACAACCTTTTAAACACACCGGATCATCACAATGGTTACACGCCATTGAAATGTTTAAACGGGTATATTCAGGATAACTACCACCTTCAATATAACCCACTGCGCGAAATGCCTGGTGTGGTTCTAAATCATTTTTTTCCGAACAAGCTGACTCACAGGCGTGACATGCAATGCAATTATCTGCAGTAAAATAAAATCCGTGCTGTTTATAACGATTTGGATTTTCACCTACACTATTATCACCGTTGATATTTAAACTTTTTCCGCGCAGTTCAGAATCTTCCGCAACCGTTTCTATCGATTGGCCGTAGCGATTTTTTTCGGGGTGTTCGACATCTTGTAAAAATGCGTATGTCTGTTCTTTTGGGCGCAAGTATTTAAACATTATCTGCCAACTCCGTGAAATCGGTCTGCCGCAAAAGACGCAAATATTTTAAATAAAAGCATTTTTAAAACGCCCTTGCTTCTACGTTTTCTTTTGCTGCCGCAATCTGATCCGCAATCACTTCAATTTTTACTGCACATTGTTTATAAGCGGGTTGACGTGAATGCGGATCGAGCAAACCTAATGCAATACGATTAACGCACTCATGAAAATGAAATGGAATAAACACTGCATCCGGAGCAATACGTTCGGTACACTGAACCATTACTGTCGCATCACCACGAATGGATAAAACTTTGACATACGAACCATGCTCAACGCCCAACTTTTCAGCCGCCTGAGGATTCATTTCCATATAAGGCGTCGGTGAGAATTTATTCGCATTACCCACCTTACCTGTGCGTGTACGCGTGTGAAAATGCTCAACGACTCGGCCTGAATTTAACCAGAAGGGATAATCTTTATTCGGTCGTTCGTTATCATCGATAAATGGCAGCGCTAATAATTTCGCTTTTCCATCAGGAAACTGGAACACGCCATCAGTATAAAGACGTTGCGAACCTTCAGGTGCAGAATCCTCATTACACGGCCATTGAATACCACGACTCTCTTCTATCTTGTCATATGTCATACCTGAATAATCCAGCATGCGACCTTTTGATAATTGTTTTAACTCGTCGAAAACACCCTCAGCATTTTCAGGGAAAACCATTTTTGCACCATTTTCAAAACGCGTTGCCATCTGGTTAAAAATTTCCAGATCGGTTTTTGAATCACCGTGTGGTTTCACCACATTGCGTATTAAATTTACGCGACGCTCAGTATTGGTAAAGCAACCTTCTTTTTCTGCCCAGACGGCGGATGGTAAAAACACATGCGAGTATTGATTGGTTTCAACATCGGCGTAAGCATCTTGCACCACTAAAAAATCAAGCTTCGCTAATAATTTTCGCATCAATGCAGTGTTCGCCATTGATGTCATTGGATTGGTTGCGATTAACCAAATGCCGCGAATTTCACCCGTTTCAATCGCGGGGATGATGTCGGTCATAAACATGCCGCGTTTTTTCGGAAATTGTTCTACATCTATTCCCCAAAACTCGGCAATCTCATTACGGTCTTTTTCATTTTCTAGTGCGCGATAACCGGGCAGGCCTGAACAGGATGACCACTCGCGTGTACCCATGGCATTACATTGACCTGTTATTGATAACGATGAACCACCTGGTTTACCGATGTTGCCAGTAATTAAATTTAAATTATTGATTGCGCAAACACCGTCCGAACCATGCGTGCTTTGATTAATACCCATCGTCCAGATGGTCATCGCCGAACCTGCTTTGGCGTACAGGCGTGCAACTTTACGAATCATATCAGCATCAATGCCACATATTTTTGATGCGCTTTCAGGATCGTATTGTTTTACTAAAGCACTAAACTCATCATAACCAACCGTACTTGCGCGAATGTAATCATCATCCGCCAAACCTTCTTCTAAAATGACATGCGCCAATGCATTTAATAAAACTAAATCTGTACCGGGAGCAACAGGTAAATGGATATCTGCTTTCTGCGCAAACATGGTGACACGTGGATCAACCACAATAACGGGGAATTTTCTTTTCTCTAATGCTTCCGTTAAACGCCAGTAAAGAATAGGGTGCTGCTCAGGCAAATTAGAACCGAAGGCAAGAAAACATTCGGTATGATCAAAATCTTCATAACATCCCGGCGGCCCATCGGAACCAAAAGAACGTTTGTAACCTGAGACTGACGACGACATACACAAAGTAGTATTGCCGTCGTAATTATTCGTACCAATAACACCGCGGGCGAGTTTACCTAAGGTATAAAATTCTTCGGTCATTATCTGACCCGTTGAAATAATCGCAAATGAATCACGACCATACTCCGCCTGAATGCTTTTTATTTTATCGGCAGTATGATCCATCGCCTGTTTCCAGGTAACTTCTTTAAACTCATCATTAAAGTTTTCACGCATTAATGGTTTATCACCGCGACCCGCTGTTTTACGAAACAGCTCGTGTTCAAAAATTCCTTTCACACACAATTTGCCACGATTAACATCCGCGTCGGCTAGTCCACGAGATGCTACTGCTTCACCCTCTTCGTCTAAACCGACTTCGATTGAACAGCCAGTGGAACAATATCCACAAGTGGCATATTTCCATTCGACCACGCCCTTGTCGGCAATGATTATTGGATTTTTTTGTTTACGACCAAATAGCATATTTTTATGTTAGCCACAGAGTTCACGGAGAAAAGCTTTACTAGAAAGAAAATTTAGCACTTCCATAAATTACTTTTCTTTTACCTAAAATATTTCTCTGCGTACTCTGCGCCTCTGTGGTTAAAATTTTTGTGTTTAAAATTCAGGCAGCAACTGCAACGGCTAAATCAATATAAACTTTTCCATTTTCAACTTTAGTTGCAAATACATTGGTACAACCTTCATCGGGCCCTAATGCTGAACCGCTGGCCAAATCAATTTTCCAGTTATGTAATGGACAGGTAACCGTATTGCCGTGCACAATACCTTGCGACAATGGCCCTTGTTTATGTGGACATTCATCTTTCATGGCAAACACTTCATCACTTGCTGTACGAAACACGGCGATGTTCATGGTGTCCGTTTTTATCACGCGTGAACCTAATTGTGGAATGTCGTTTACTGCGACGACTTCT
>CAZCOZ010000049.1:0-5564 GCA_964500555.1 uncultured Thiotrichaceae bacterium
CTTCTTTAATTACATCTTCAGAAACATTACGTGGTGCAGGCATGTAGTGCAGGAACTCCATAGAGAACTGACCACGACCTGATGTCATGGTGCGTAATGTACCAATGTAACCAAACATTTCACTCAACGGACATTCTGCTTTAATACGAACACCGTTTGCATTTGCTTCCTGTGATTTAATCATGCCGCGGCGACGATTAAGGTCACCAATAACATCACCGACGTGATCTTCAGGCGTGTACACATCAACCTTCATGATTGGCTCCATTAACTGTGGACCCGCTTTCGGCATAGACTGGCGGTAAGCCGCTTTTGCAGCAAGTTCAAACGCAACCGCCGATGAATCCACTGCATGGAACTGACCATCCATTAATGTCACTTTAAAATCCAAACAGGGGAAACCTGCCAACACACCCGTTGCAGCCATTTTCGCAAAACCTTTTTCAATCGCTGGCCAGAATTCACGCGGTACGTTACCACCGGTTACTTTTGATTCAAATTCGTAACCTGAACCTGGCTCACCTGGCTCGATGGTGTAATCAATTTTACCGAACTGACCAGAACCACCTGATTGTTTCTTATGGGTGTAAGAATCTTCAATTTTCTGCGTAATGGTTTCGCGATACGCTACCTGTGGTTTACCGATAGTTGCATCAATACCATGTGTACGCTTAAGAATATCGACTTTAATATCAAGATGTAATTCACCCATTCCTTTTAGAATCGTTTCGCCAGAATCTTCATCTGTTTCTACACGGAAAGAAGGATCTTCTTTGATCATTTTACCCAGTGCGATACCTAGTTTTTCAGAAGCGCCTTTATCGTTAGGTGAAATTGAAATCGAGATGACGGGATCAGGAAATACCATTGGCTCCAATGTCGCAGGATGTTTTTCATCACATAAGGTGTGACCCGTCTGCACATTCTTCATGCCAACAACGGCGATGATGTCACCCGCTTGCGCGCCATCTAACTCGATGCGTTCATCCGCATGCATTTCTACCATACGACCGATACGTTCGGTTTTACCGGTAAAGGTATTTAGTACCGTCATACCCTTGTCCATACGACCCGAGTAAATACGAACGAAGGTCAAGGCGCCAAAGCGGTCATCCATAATTTTGAATGCTAATGCGCGTAATGGCTTGTCTGGATCAACGATGGCAAACTCACCCGTCTCGTTACCTTCTTTGTCCACTTCTGGCTGAGGCTTCACTTCTGTTGGATCTGGCAGGTAATCAACCGCCGCATCCAAAATTAGCTGTACACCTTTATCTTTAAAAGCAGAACCACAGTAAGTTGGGAAGAAGTCCATAGTCAGCGTGCCCTTACGGATGCAACGTTTAATGTCTTCCATTGGCGGCTCTGTACCATCAAGGTACACTTCCATCACATCATCGTCCTGCTCGACTGCCATTTCGATTAATTTTTCACGGTATTCTTCAACCATGTCTACCATGTCAGCAGGCGGCTCTTCAATACGGTAAGCCGTGGTATCGTTCTCGTCGTCCCATATCCAGGCTTTACGCGTTAACAGATCAACACAGCCTTTGAATTCATCTTCGATACCGATAGGTAGAACCATAATCAACGGCACCGCACCCAGCACGTCTTCAACCTGCTTGGCCACACGGTAAAAATCAGCACCGATACGGTCTAATTTGTTAACAAAAATAACACGAGATACTTCTGACTCATTCGCATAACGCCAGTTAGTCTCAGATTGTGGCTCGACACCACCTGAGCCACAGAATACGCCAATGCCGCCATCTAATACTTTAAGCGAGCGGTATACTTCGATGGTGAAATCAACGTGTCCCGGTGTGTCGATGATGTTTAGACGGTGACCATTCCACTCACAGCTAGTCGCCGCAGACTGAATCGTAATACCACGTTCCTGCTCCTGCTCCATAAAATCGGTAGTTGCTTCACCGTCATGCACTTCACCGATTTTATGAATTTTACCGGTTAGCTTTAAAATACGTTCTGTCGTCGTCGTTTTACCGGCGTCCACATGGGCGAAAATGCCGATATTTCTGTATTTACTTAGGTCTACGTCTGCCATGGCTCTACTCGTGATATTCTGCGTTAATATTAATGTTATGTTTATGGTATATAACCGTTAGCCGTCTGACGCTGATACTTATTCATTTCAAAAGGATAACGAGGTAATTTAGCCGGCGAATTATACATGAAAGCAGGGTAAATATGTTGCTCACCAGAAGGAATTATTGTAATAATTTAGCCTGCCCAACCTGTTCATAATAGGCTTTAAACTAGACCAAACACCGCAAAACGCTATGCAGACCAATAAAAGCCCTATATTCATTTGCCTCATCTTTGCCATAGCACTACTTTTTAGCGACTCAATAGCAGTTGCTGAAACCATCGAATCCGTTGAATACAAGTATTACGAAATTTCGCCGCGTACGGTTTACGAAATAAAACCCGAATTAATGCGCCGCTCACCTATTCGCTCGGGCGGTGGATCATTTAATGGCCATACCGACTGGTACATCAACTGGCAGTTTCAAACCACACGAGTTCAAATTGCACCAGGGCAATATGGTTGCCAACTGCAAAATATAAAAACCAAGGTGCATGTTGTGCATATTTTACCCGCACTCAGTCGCCACGTAACCGACCAGCAAACCATCGATGTTTTCAAAAAATTTAATAAAGCATTAACTCAGCATGAATTAAATCACGGAAATAATGGCCTTAGTGCTGCGAGAGAAATTGATAAGAGCTTTCGCTCACTTGAGCCACAACAAAACTGCTACAACCTGTCTCGCTATGCCGATAATTTAGGCAATAATATTGTGAAATATTTTGTTAATAAAGACAGTGAGTATGATCGTGTTACACGCAATGGTGAAACTGAGGGGGCGGTGATTTACTAACATCCGACTATAAATGGTTCGTCATTCCCGAATGCTTTTATCGGGAATCTAAAGCACTCAGATTACCTGTGGCTGCCGGATCCCCGATAAAAACATTCGAGGATGACGGTGGAAAAGTTCGTAGCTAAACAAGGAGAAAAGAAGAAGAAAAAAAGTTTACTTCCTTAAATTATTATTTCTTCTTACCGCGACCCGCGCTCTTACGCTCTTGCTCCTTCAACAACTTTTTACGAATACGAATACTTTCTGGCGTGACTTCTACCAGCTCATCGTCATCAATAAACTCAAGCGCCTGCTCTAAGGTAAATTTAATATGCGGCGATAAAGTTAACGCATCATCCGTACCGGATGCACGCACGTTGGTTAGTGGTTTTGGCTTAATGGGATTAACCACTAAATCATTATCACGTGAATGAATACCAACAATTTGTCCTTCGTAAACTTCGTCGTTATTACCGACTAATAATTTACCGCGTTCCTGTAACGGACAAAGTGAATACGCAACGGCTTTACCGCGCGCATTGGAAACCAACACACCGTTAGGACGCTGACCGATACCTGAGGAAACAACAGGTCCATAATGATCAAATACGCTATACAGCAAGCCTGTACCGCGTGTCATCGAAAGGTAGTCGGTTCTAAAACCAATGAGACCACGCGCCGGAATAATGAAATCCAGTCGTACACGACCTTTACCATCCTGCACCATGTCTTTTAGATCGGCTTTACGTACACCCAACGCTTCCATTACTGCACCCTGATGCTCAACTTCAATGTCCGCAGTAAGTTCTTCGTAAGGCTCTAACTTAACGCCATCCTTTTCCTGGATAATAACTTCGGGCCGGCCTACTGCCAGCTCAAAATTCTCACGGCGCATGGTTTCAATTAATACTGAAAGATGAAGTTCTCCACGGCCGGATACTTTATATTTATCACCTTCGACCTGATCAACACGAAGTGCGACATTGTGTTTTAATTCTTGTTGCAGACGATCCCAGATATTGCGGCTAGTCACGTACTTGCCTTCCTGACCAGAAAACGGCGATGAGTTTGCCTGGAACATCATGCTGATGGTTGGCTCGTCGACGGTCATTGGCGGCAAGGCTTCAACTTCATTTGGGTCACAAATAGTATCGGAAATAGAAAGTGGATCGATGCCGGTTATGGCAACGATGTCACCGGCCTGCGCTTCTTCGGTCTCAACGCGTTCCAGACCATGAAAACCTAATACCTGACCGACACGACCGCTACGTTCGACACCGTCGTCACCAATAATCTTCACTGCCATATTGGTTTTAACCGTGCCGCGACGAATACGGCCGATACCGATGATGCCGACGTAACTGTTGTAATCCAGTGTTGAAATCTGTAACTGGAACGGACCGTCGATATCAACATCCGGCGCTGGTACATGCTTGATAATTGCTTCGAACAATGGCGTCATGTCACCTTCAGTAACATCGCCATCACTACCCGCGTAACCATTAATCGCTGAGGCATAAACTACAGGGAAATCCAGCTGCGCGTCGGTTGCACCCAATTTATCAAACAGGTCGAAGGTTAAATCTAAAGCACGATCAGGATTAGCGCCATCGCGGTCAATCTTGTTGATTACAACAACGGGAGTGAAACCCATCGCAAAGGCTTTCTGAGTAACAAAACGGGTTTGTGGCATTGGGCCATCAACTGCATCAACCAATAATAATACTGAGTCCACCATGGAAAGCACACGCTCTACTTCACCACCAAAATCAGCATGTCCCGGTGTGTCTACAATATTGATGTGATAATCATTCCATTCGATTGCCGTATTCTTTGAGGTAATCGTAATACCACGCTCTTTTTCCTGATCGCTCGAGTCCATAATGCGCTCACCGGGTGCTTTACGCTCATCCAGCGTGCCAGATTGCTCTAGCAGTTTATCAACCAGGGTGGTTTTGCCGTGGTCGACATGGGCGATGATGGCGATATTGCGGATTTTTGCGCTCACGATAATTCTCTAAATAAGGAAAAAGGGGGCGCATTATAGGCGTTTATGAAGAAATAAACTGTATTAATTTAGGGCTATATAGGTATACCAGAAAAAGTTAACAAGCATATTTTGCCGCGAAGGACGCAAACAACGCAAAAAAAACGGCTATAACTACTTCGTGTTATTCGCGTCCTTCGCGGCAAAAGATATCAGCGACCAATCCAGCGACTAACCGCTTTACGCGCTATTGCATTAACCGGCCGCGCCACCAGGCCTGTTCGACTGATTGATACTTTGTACTTTGCTTTATCTGTCATTGGCAAAAACACCGCGCTACCGTAGGCAGCATCAACCCAACGCACCCAGTCGCGATGCTTGTGTGCAAATTTCCATAAATCGGCTTTATCACCATTAATGTGACCTTCAATATAAGGCTTGGGCTGAAGCAGGGAATAAACGGTGCGCGGGGCTTGCTTCTCGTCTTCAATATCGAGATAGCGACCTGAGATTCTATGTAAACGATAATGCGCATCAAACCCTAAAAGCGTCGCAAGTCCTTGCCAGGTAAGCACCTGTGCATCCAGTTGCCATTCATCACCATTAATATTGAACGACTGCTGATAATCCGAATCCAGCGATTTTATTTCGACACTAAATGATTGATCGGCTAGTTTATTTAAGCTGATTTC
>CAZCOZ010000049.1:5664-15271 GCA_964500555.1 uncultured Thiotrichaceae bacterium
AATTTAGTTCGAAATGCGATCCCGGGCAGCCTTCGCCTTTTCTGTCTCGCCCGCTGCATCACAAATACGCGCCAGCTCTTCTAACGCACGCACATTATCTTCATCCACTTCCAGCGCCTGCTCACAATGATAAATTGCGCGATCATAATCGCCCTGCTTGTACGCGACTCGCGCCAAACCTAAAACGGCATATAGATCATGACCCGAACGTAAACTGGAATGGTAATGCGAAACCGCTTCATCAAACTGACTTAACGACGCAAAAGCATCACCAACACGCGTCCACAGTGCCTGATTATCCGGCTCCTGATCAAGGATTTTCTTCCACCAGAAAACCGCTTTTTCCATATTCAATTTGCCACGAAAACAGTCACCCATACCAAACAGGGCAAAATTATTTTTCGGATCAAGCTCCAAAGCGTTTTCATAATGATCCATGGCACGATCAAATTCTTTGCGACGGCGATAGATATTGCCGATCATGGTCATCAATACGACATTGTGCGAGGTGTTTTTAGCCAGTAATTTTTCAAAACACTCTAAAGCTTTTTCATCATTATGCTGCGCGTAATAAACATTACCCAGACCCAGCAGTGCGAAAGGGTCATAAGGTTTTATTACCAATGACTGCCCATAAAAATCAATTGCGCCTTCACTATCATTTAGCTTGTGAAAAGCATCGGCAATTCTTACCATGACATGACTATCATCTTGATTAATTTCAAGATAACGTAACCAATAAGGAATCGCATCCTGCGGCTGCTTCATACCACGGCGTGCATCACCGGCACCACGCAGGGCAAAAATATTGGTTGGATCGCTATTTAACACGGCATCATAATGCTCGCCCGAATCTTTGAAGCGATTCATTTTTCGATAAACATCACCCAACCCAGAAAGCACATAAGGATTCTCTTCATCAATTTCCTTCGCCTCCAGGTACACTTGCTCGGCGTCTTCTAGTTGGCCACTGCGAAACAAACGGCTTCCTTTCTTCGATAACTCGATAACAGATTTTTTAGCTACTTCAGGCATAGTCCTTACATTCTTCTACTGCTTAATTTAAGGTAAGTTTTCAGAGCAATTTTTAAAGAGAATCTTAAATACAAAGAATCACTTGCTTACATCTAGTATATATAGAGCATATTTGGCGTTATATCAGCGAAGAGGTTTCAAAATATTGTAAATTTATTAAGAAATATTTACTCCACACAATCATTAATCACAAAGAAACAGCACCTCATAAATCATGCCAAAGTGGCATTAACACAACAAAAAAGAGGAATTGAACTACCTGCGTATTAATCGCGCAATCACATTTAAATTAACGCCAGGAAAATAGTCCCACGGAAACCTTATTTTGCGTAAAATGCGCTAATGCCTGAAACCAGTAACCACCCTAAAAAACGCGCTTATCTTGTCGATAGCAGTATCTACATATTTCGTGGCTGGCATGTGTATTCCGATGAAATCCTGGATAGCGAAGGCAATCCCAGTAACGCTGTCTATGGCTTTACCGAGTTTCTGCGCGAATTGTTAGAACTTGAGCAACCCGAATATATTGCCTGCGCGTTCGACGCCAAGCAGACTAACTCTTACCGCCGAGAAATTTTTCCTGACTACAAAGGCAATCGCCCACCCTGCCCTGTTGAATTAAAAAGTCAGTTTAAACACTGCCGCGATTTTTGCCGCGCTGCAGGTATTGCTGATTACTCCAGCAATCGTTTTGAAGGTGATGACATTATTGGCACGTTAGCAACCCGCTTACGCGCCGACGGTTTCAACATAACCATTCTTAGCGCCGACAAAGATCTTGCGCAATTACTTCGACCGGGCGACATCTGGTGGGATTACGCGCGCAATAAAATTTTGCATTACAAAGATGTGGAAAAGAATTTCGGCGTCATTCCCGAACAGATTGCCGACTTACTCGCACTGGCTGGCGACAAGGTTGATAACATTCCCGGTATTCCGGGCATCGGTTACAAGATGGCATCCAACCTGTTAAAAAAATATTCCAGTGTTGAAGAAATAATGCAAAACGTGGACAAAATATCTGAAATGAAATTTCGTGGTTCAAAACGCATTCAAATGTTAGTTGATGAACACCAGCATATTTTACCGATGACAAAACAGTTAACGACCATTGTTACCGATGCCGATTTCAAAGGCGCAAAACAGGATATTCGCTGGCATGGCATTAATGAAGATGCAATGCATGCTATTTTCGATAGACTTAACGCGGCGAACTCAAGACGACAACGTTGGTTTGATTTGCAGCCCGTTTATTAGCTTTCCCCACTTCCCAACTTAGCAATTATTTATCGCAATGATTTTGCTTTTCAACAAACCGTTTGACGTGCTTTGCCAGTTCACTGATGATCAAGATCGCGCCACACTCGCTGATTATATTAAACAAAAAAATATTTACGCTGCAGGTCGTCTTGACCGTGACAGCGAAGGTTTGTTAATTCTGACCGACGATGGAAAGTTGCAACACAAAATCACCGACCCTAAAAATAAAATGAAAAAAACCTACTGGGCACAGGTGGAAGGTGAAATTTCAAAAAAAGCAATTACGCAATTACAGGAAGGTCTTACATTAAAAGACGGATTAACAAAACCCGCCAAAGCAAAAATTATTTCTGAGCCTAAAAACTTGTGGGATCGAAACCCTCCCATTAGAGAGCGAAAAAACATTCCAACCTCATGGATAGAATTACGCATTACAGAAGGACGTAATCGACAAGTAAGACGTATGACCGCAGCCGTAGGGTTCCCAACATTACGATTGATACGTTATAGCGTTGGTGACTGGACGATTGAAAACATCAACAATGGTGAATATGCGACAGGGTCAGTATCCATTGCTCAAAAAAACTAAAAGGCACCTAAGAAATTAGGTACTACTCAATATATTTTTCTTGCAATCTATTCCTTAGGTTTCTTACTTAAATTTCTTATTTAAACCTCTTTATCTCACCACTATCTATGCGTGCAAAATAAGATTTCATTTCTCGTTTTACCATGGGTGCAAAAAAGTACAGGCCAAGAATGTTTGGTACACATATTAGGAATACCAACGCATCTGAAATATCTAGAATGGGCCCTAGTTGTACAACACACCCTAAAACCACAAAGGCACAAAAAATAATTTTATAGTTGAATTGGCTTAACGCGCTTTCACCAAATAAATATGTCCAGCCTTTTAGACCATAGTACGACCATGCAATCATTGTTGAAAAAGCAAATAGCACAGCTGCAAAGGCTAAGGGAATTGGAAACCATGAAAACTCACGTTCAAATGCGGCTGATGTCATCGCAACACCTTCTGCACCATTTGCGAATGCAGGGTCTGCTACTTGTGCGGTACCAATCACTAACGCCGTAATGGTGCAGATAATTATGGTATCAATAAAAGGTTCAAGTATCGATACAACACCTTCGGTAATAGGTTCATTTGTTTTAACGGCAGAATGTGCGATAGATGCAGAACCAATGCCTGCTTCATTTGAAAAGACGGCTCGTTGAAAACCAATAATCATCGCGCCCAGGGCACCGCCTGCAACACCTTCGCCGGTAAAAGCGCCTGTGAAAATATTACTAATCGCTTGCGGCAATACATTCGCATTCATAACAATAACAATGATTGCAAACAGACAGTAGAAAACCATCATAAAAGGCACAATTTTTTCTGTCACTTTAGCGATGGATTTGATACCACCAATAATAACCGCAAAAACAACGGCTGCCATAATCAATCCTACAAGCCAGCCATATCCATCTAATGCACCTCCGGATACGTGGTTAAGCTGCACATAGGCCTGATTTGATTGAAACATGTTTCCAATACCCAATGCACCAATGAAAATACCTATCGCATAAAAGCTTCCCATGAATTTACCAAAACCTGTCATGCCTAAATCAGCAAAACCTTGTTTTAGGTAATACATCGGACCACCAGAAACATGGCCATCAGAAAACTCTTCGCGGTATTTCACCCCTAGTGTACATTCGACAAATTTTGTCGACATACCTAAGAAGCCAGCAACAATTAACCAGAACGTTGCACCGGCACCACCCACGGTAACAGCGACTGCAACACCACCAATATTACCAATGCCAACCGTGCCAGAAACAGCCGTTGCTAGTGCTTGAAAATGTGATACCTCACCCCGACTTTTTGGGTCTGAATAGTCGCCTCGAACTAGCTCAATAGCATGTTTGAAACCACGAACATTGATAAAGCCCATATAGAAGGTGAAAAAAATAGCACCCGCGACTAGCCACAGAACAACCACAGGTAGCTCTGCGCCAAAAATGGGAATCTTAAAAAATACAATTTGTTTGATAACTTCCGCAATTGGGGCGGTGGCAGCATTGATCGTTTCATCTATACCTGCATAACTTGCTGACAAGGGCAGTAATAGAAGGCCTAACAATATGAACAAACGACACATAAAAAGCTCCATGGTGATCAAATAATAGATTTTAATTAAAAAGAGAATGCATAGCTAAAAATAAGTGAACCAAAGTAGAGCGATCAAAATTTTATAGAATTAGAGATATTCAGGACTCTTTTTCTAGATTCTTCATCAATCAAACTATCATCTGCATAACCCTCAAGAATCCCATTAATTTCTTTTAAGTGAGGCATCAAAAGTTCTTTGTCTTTTGCTTTAATATCATAACGGTTTATCGTTCTCAGTAATGCTATTGAAGCGCTGTTTAAACTTTTATTTTGCCTCGGAGCCGGATTGTCGTGGGGAGTTTCCAGCCCTAATTTTTGAGCGACTTCCTGTACCACGTCACCTTCGTATTTAAACACTGAAACGTTGTTTTTACCAAAGAGCACTCGGCATTCAGTGACGAAGCCCTGATAGTTTAAATGTTGAGAAAACCATTCGATATCTAACATGTCAGCAAAGGATAAATCTTTGCCATAACAGGGGTTCTTTTCAATTTGCGGGTTACGAATACATTGCTTGTAATAGCTTTCAATAAACGCGAGTGGCTCACGAAACCATACCCAGATTTCAATATCGAAGAGTTTACCTAGCTCACACAAAATATCTTTTGATTCGTCAGGAAAGTCCCACCAGTAATTATAAATACCTTCAGATGACAGAATAATGGTGTGGGTATCTTTTTTAACTTGCGAAATTATATTCTTAAAGTTTTCCAGGAAGTTTCCCAGGTGCGCTGTGACTAAGTTTTTCTCAAACCATTGGTGTTTTGGTGCGGTGGAATTTTGTAAGGCTTCAATATTATGCGGGTAAAGAATCCCTTTTCCTCTGAGCTTCTGTTGCTTTTTATCAAAGTAGGTTTGTAAGCTCGTTGTACCCGTTTTTGGTGTGCCCGCATGGATGATTAGTTTTAGTCGCTGCGCCTTTACTTGTTCTCGTGATTGTTCAAATGGTTTTAATAGTTCAGCCAGTTCGCTGGAAAAATTAATTCTTGATTTTTTCATAATACCCCCATATTACATTTCCATATCCCCATATAGAAAAAGAAAACCTTTAAACCAAGCAATACTTATCAGACTGATAACAACCTTAACGCATTCATCACAGAAACTTCATCAAGCGTGTTAAATGTTTCGTTATCAGAAACGGTCATTACACCTGCCACATCCAACCAGCCAGCACCTTCCAACCAACCTGGCAATTCAACTGTGTTTTGATACTTTCGTGGGACGACATAACAACACTCTTTTCGATAAATACAGTTAAATGCTATATCAGCATTAATTAGGCTTTTTATATATGGCCAGGCATCATCAGTAAAACATTTTACCTGTAGTGGATAACCATCACTTCCACCATTATGTGACCAAATATTTCTTTCTATCGGGAATTCTGTTTCGCGAATGAAACCTTGAAAATGCAAATGATTAACAGAAGCCCCTGCTGCCAAGCTATTAAAACCAACTCCAAATCCCGGGAAATTTTTTTCAACATCATTCACTAATGCTGCCATATATTCATGGTTTTCTTGTGTTAAAAATTGAGACAGGTTCTCTTCAGGCGATATTGCCAGCAATAAATGGTAATCGGAGAATGGAAATTTATTATAAAGAACGCGAACGATTTTATTCTTTTGACCTGTCGCTTTGTAACTCCCGCTCCAGAGAATCTCTGGTTTTAAAAACGGCTTATTGAAATGAAATTTTGTTTCATCGAAATCTCGATGTAATGACTGCAAAATTTCAGTTGAGGCTCTGGTGGGGCGCAATCTTCGTATCGAATTATAAACAACATTCCAATCACCACACTTTTTATTTCCCCATGCGGTTACTTTATTCAAATCCATTTCGAGTAGTTGCTTAAACACATCGCCATCATCTTGCGTTGCATTTAAACCATCTGTATTGAATTTATTCTTTAACTCGGCAAATGTTTTATTTAACCCACCACTTAATTCACTTTTTAAAAATGAATCTTGCTGCGCGTTTGCCAGCACTAAAATAAACGCACCCAACTCATCAGGGGACAACATGTTTTTAAGTTGATTGACAAACAGGTGTTTAAACTGGGATAGGTTTTCGGCAATAAACATAAGGTAATAAAAATATTTCTAACCGCAGAGGCGCGGAGACTCAGAGAAAAATATTTATTGTTATTACGTCGTAGACGAACCAATAAAAAACTCTGCGTCTCCGCGCCTCTGCGGTTAATTAGTTATTTAAATTATACAGCAACCCTATAACTGCTTAATACCCGCAATTAATTCAGCCACTGCTTTCTGCCCATCGCCATATAACATTTGTGTGTTATCGGCATAGAACAAATGATTTTCAATTCCTGAGAAACCGGAGCCTTTACCGCGTTTAATAACGATAACATTTTGTGCTTTATCAGCATCCAGAATCGGCATGCCATAGATTGGACTTTCTGGATTTGAGCGTGCAACAGGATTAACTACATCATTCGCGCCAATCACTAACGCAACATCAGCGGTTGGGAATTCAGGGTTAATTTCTTCAAGGTCGAGAATGTTATCGTAATCAACACCGGCTTCTGCAAGCAACACATTCATGTGACCTGGCATACGACCAGCGACAGGATGAATAGCATATTTCACATCAATACCACGCGCCTCAAGCAAGTCACCCATTTCTTTTAGTTTGTGTTGAGCCTGCGCAACGGCCATGCCGTAACCTGGAACAATAATAACTTTTTGTCCGTAAGCCATCATAATAGCCGCATCGTTGGCCTGAATTTCTTTCATGCTGCCTTCAATGTCTTCTTCAGCCGCTGCACCACCATCGCTACCAAAACTGCTAAACAATACATTTGATATCGGGCGGTTCATTGCTTTCGCCATTAATTGCGTTAACAATGTACCTGCCGAGCCAACCACTGTGCCAGCAATAATCATTGCCGCATTGTTTAATACAAAACCTTCAAACGCTACCGCTAAACCCGTTAATGCATTAAACAATGAAATAACCACTGGCATATCTGCGCCGCCAATAGGCAGCGTTACCATTACGCCCAACACCAGTGCCAGTACAAAGAAAATAATAACGTGTTCAAAACTTACCGGATCACCCGTTGCAACAAGATAACCAAACACACAGGTTGCAATAAACAAACCAATATTAATTATTTGATGCAGTGGCAAACGCAAGGTCTTTTTCATAATGCCCTGCAACTTGGCAAACGCAATGGCAGAACCAGAAAAAGAAATAGAACCAATCACCGCACCAAGCACGGCCAATATTTGAATAGTTAAACCATGACTCTCGCCACCATTTGATAACTTAACTAACTCAACCGCCGCAATAGCAGCCGCTGCACCACCACCCATGCCGTTATACATTGCAATCATCTGCGGCATATCGGTCATTGCTACGCGTTTTGCTGAAACGTAGGCAATAGTAGAACCCAGAATAATCGCCACTAACATTAACTGTAAATTAACACTACTGATGTCGAGCGAAATTTGTGGTGATCCAAAAGTTGCAAGCGAAGCAACAACCATCGCAATACCTGCCCAGACAATGCCTCGATGCGCAGTAACAGGTGATGACATTTGCTTTAAGCCAATAATAAAGACCGCTGCGGTAAGCAAATAAATTGCATCAATAACTAAACTCATGCTCATCTTATTTCGCTCCCTGCTGCTTATTCGCACTCTGGAACATCTCCAGCATACGAACCGTTGCGACATAACCACCAACCGCATTTCCTGCCGCCATCGCAACTGCAATAAACCCGATGGTTAACTGCAGAGGACCTTCCGCTCCACCCATAACAATCATCGCGCCAACTAAAACAATACCGTGAACAAAGTTTGAACCGGACATTAATGGCGTGTGCAAAATCACCGGCACACGACTAATGACTTCATAACCCGTAAAGGCGGAAAGCATAAATATATATAACGCGGGTAAACCTTCAATCATAATTAATAACCTTATTTGCGATATTTTGTACGGTACTTTATGTTTTTAAATTTTAGTTTTTCGCTTCTAATTTTTCACTTTCAATCTTTATACTGCGCATGCACAATTGCACCATCACGCGTTAACACGCAACCAGCAATCACATCATCGTCAAAATTCAATTCTAGATTTCCGTCTTCAGAAATAAACGGCGAGACTAAATTAAATAAATTTTTTGCATACATTTCGCTGGCATGAATTGGCAATTCACCCGCAACATTTAATGGCCCATGAACGGTCACCCGATCTTTATATTCAAACGTTTCACCGGGTTTCGTTAACTCGCAGTTACCACCGCCTTCCGATGCCAGATCAACAATCACTGAACCGGTTTTCATATCGTCAACCATGGCCTCAGAAATAATTTTTGGTGAAGGTCGACCAGGGATAGCCGCGGTACTAATAATCACGTCAGCCATGGCAATATGTTTTGCCAGTACATCTTGTTGCTGTTGTTTTTCATCATCCGTAAGCTCACGCGCATAACCACCTTCGCCATCGGCGCTGACACCTGTATCAACAAATTTAGCACCGAGTGATTCAACCTGCTCACGTGTTGCCGAGCGAACATCATAAGCTTCGACAATTGCACCTAAACGTTTAGCCGTAGCAATTGCCTGCAAACCCGCAACACCAACACCAATAACCAAAACACGTGCAGGACGAATCGTACCTGCCGCCGTAGTTAACATAGGAAAGAAAACCGGCGCTAACTGCGCACCCATTAATACGCCCATGTAACCCGCGATTGATGCCTGTGAAGAAAGCGCGTCCATAGACTGCGCACGGGTAATACGCGGTACTAACTCCATCGCTAATGAAGTGATTTTTTTCTCACACATCACTTCCATCATGTCTGCATTCTTGCTGGGTATCATAAAACCAACAACCGTACAGCCATCTTTCATCTTGTTTAATTCATCTACTGTTGGCGGCATGACTTTAAAAATCAAATCCGCCTCCTTATACAGAGTATCTGCATCAGCCACCATTTCGACATCAGCAAAATCATCATCTTTGAAATAAGAGGATAGCGCAGCGCCTTGTTGTAGCGCAATCTTGATGCCCGTCGCATTTAGCTTTTTAGCAACATCTGGTGATAACGCAATGCGTCGCTCGCCAGGGGCTATTTCATTTGGTACAACCAGCCTTGTTGGC
>CAZCOZ010000050.1:0-15231 GCA_964500555.1 uncultured Thiotrichaceae bacterium
TACTTACATGAGCAATGGTCTGGAAATTAACGGTCCTAGTCAAAGAAAGTAATTAACCTATTATAATTAGTTAGCCTTAATTAGTTAATTCTGAGAAAACAAAAAAGCCCTGAACATATGTTCAGGGCTTTTTTTATTTCTGCTTTTTTATCTTTGATGCAAAGTGATCAAAACAGATCCTTCTTTACAGAACCTTGATTACTACTAACTACAAATATGGTGGGCCGTGAGCGATTTGAACGCTCGACCATCGGATTAAAAGTCCGGTGCTCTACCAACTGAGCTAACGGCCCAAAATTTGATTTTTTTGCAAGCCATCCTTGGCAACGCAGTGGTGCTATATTCAACACCTGCCTGACCTTCCATGGTCAGGCGTTAATCGCTCCTTAATCCGCGATTAACCCAACTGAGCTAACGGCCCAAATTTTTTACTTATGATTTATCGCCACAATAAAATGCGACAAAATCAATGCAATTGAAGGCGCGAATCATACATGGAGTTGAGCTGAAAAACAATAAAAGAACTAAGATAAAACGCTAAAAGTAGCGTGTTGGATCAGAAACACCAGCTTCTTCAAAACCTGTCCTTCGTAGCCTGCAGGAATCGCAGACTCCGCAAGCTTCGCCATGCTCATTTGCCTGGTAACAGGACACAGTCAATGCATAGTCAACCGCCAGTGCATTTCCCATTTTAATAATCTCTGCTTTGGTACTATCAATCAGTGGCGTATGCAGTTCCAACCGCTTACCCTCAACACTTGCCTTGGTTGCCAAATTAGCCATTTTTTCATAAGCACGAATATAGTCCGGACGACAATCTGGATATCCCGAATAATCCACCGCATTAACTCCAATGAATATATCTTGAGACTGCCTTACTTCAGCAACAGCCAGTGCATGCGACAAAAACAGGGTATTACGAGCAGGCACATACGTTACAGGGATACCATCAGGAACACCTTCAGAAGCACTCCTTTCAGGCACAGCTATAGTCTTATCTGTTAATGCTGAACCAGCCATCACACCCGAATCAATATGTATAACCTGATGACTCGCAGCGAATTTCTCTGCCAATTTTTCTGCAGCATTTAGTTCAGACAAACTTAATTGCGCATAGTTAAAACTCACTGTGTGGCATTCAAACGATTGAGTTGCAACAGCGAGTACTGTGGCCGAATCAAGACCACCCGATAAAAGCACAATAGCGACAGGCTTAGACATAAAAGCCAGGATAAAAAATAGTAACAGGAAGATCAAACACCTTGTTTATCACCCCAAAGATATTTATGCAGCTGCACCTGGAAACGAACATTTAATTGATCCTTAAGAATCCAGCCAGCTAATGTTGCCGCAGCCAACTGCTCATGACTGGGCGAAAATAAAATGTCACATTTATTTTCTAAATCATGTTCCAGCATTATGCGCTTACACCAAAGATAATCTCGTTCATCACAAATGACGAATTTAATCTGATCCTGTTTTGTAAGATAAGAAATATTTTCAAATTTATTTTTATTTTCTTCCTGTGAAGCCGGTGTTTTGATATCAAGCACTTTTATTACACGTTTATCGACTTGATCAACCAAAATTGCACCACTGGTTTCTAGCGACACGTTGTAGCCCAGATCACACAATTTCACCAACAGCTCAATACAATTTTTTTGCGCTAAAGGTTCACCGCCAGTCACCGTAACATGTGACGTTTTATACTGCTGCACTTCTTCGACGATAGCATCAAAACTTATCCAGTCGCCGCCAGAAAAAGCATACGCAGTATCACAGTAGCTACAACGTAAAGGACAACCCGTTAAGCGAATAAAAACGGTAGGTAGACCAACACTTTTTGCCTCACCCTGTAAGGAATAAAATATTTCGGTTATTTTAAGGCGAGCGCTTTTTTCAGAATTCGTATTTTCCGAATTAGGGCTTTCTAAATCAGAGGGTTCAGAATCAGAGCTTTTCAGATTAGAACTTATTTTTTCAGACACCAGAGCCGTTTTCGTTTTCGACATTAGATTAATAAAAGATTAGAGCAGTCTTAAAATAAAACTAACGCCCTTCTCTTTTCATACGTGCTAACCGTTCTTTCGCTTTTTTCGCTACATTTTTCTCGGGATATAAACCAATTACCTGTTGCAACGCATCGCGCGCTGCTGACCAGTTTTTTAATTCATAATAAACATAAGCGATTTTCAAACGCGCACCTGGATTCTTAGCACTTTCAGGGAACTGCGAAATCAATTGCTGAAATGATGTAAGGGCTTTTTTATAATGACGCAAAACATAATTTGCTTCACCTAACCAATACTGCGCATTATCAGCATACTTACTGCCAGGGTATGTCGCTTTGAACGTGTTAAACGCCGTTATCGATTGTTCATACTGACCTTCTTTAAGTAAGGTAAATGCTTTCGTATAATCATCATTACCATCACCCGCCGTTACTGCTCCTGCTGAAGAATTACCTGAGAGAAGACCAGCAGGGGTATTTCCTGCAGAGTTTGGCGACGCCACAGGTGAACCTGACGCAGGCATACTACCCGCTTCAACATTATTAACCCTACGATCAATATCAAGATACAAATTGCGTTGTCGCTGTTTCATACTATTCATATTAAATGCCTGTTGTTCCACCTGCTCACGCAACGCAGAGACTTCTTCACGCAATAACTGAATGGTCTGAGTTTGTTTACGAAAAACATCTGAACGTACCATTCGCTCAAGACGCTTTAACCGTTCATTATCACTCAGGTCTTCAAGAATTTTATCCGCCTGAACAGTACCAGTGAACAAAAAACTTGAAACGAGAACACTACATCCAACCGTCTTACAACTAAGTAAACTACGTTTTATAAAACTGTCGTTCATATTATTCAACACCCTTTAAAACATCTAAATTTATTTCTGACCCTAAAATAGAATCTAATTAGCAGAGCCTAATTAATAGAATCTATTAATAGAACCTAAAATAAATCTATTTTATTGATAAGATTTATTAATAAGAAATTTCCACACGGCGATTTAAACTCATTGATTCATCATCACGACCAAAAGCAACCGGCTTTTCCTCACCGTAGCTAATCACAGAAATTTGATCATTTGTTGCACCTTCATACAACATAATTTCCTTAACTGCTCGCGCTCGACCTTCGCCTAAAGCAATATTATATTCGCGAGTACCACGTTCATCAGCATGACCTTCCAGGCGAACACTTGCATTCGTATTAAATGATAAGTACCGACCATGATGTTTAACCAGCTCGATAAAATCATCACCAACCGAATTACTGTCAAAAACGAAATAAATTGTTTTTTCAGACAATACATTGTTTGGATCGTTGATTGCACCTTCTTCATACGACACTACTTTGCCGCCATCAAGTGCCCTGCCATCATTACCTGCATCATCGTCAATGCCATCTGACTTTGCGTCATCATTTAAATCTGTGATGTTGTCACTGATACTAACATCCGGTTTAATACGATCACCACATGCCGCAAGCGACATAACCAATACTGAAATTAAAAATAAGTTTTTCATAAAAAAGCCTCTATATATTTTGATAAATAAATAATTTAAAACTTTAGATAGTTTTGCACGATGTAGATTTTTCGTGCAAAACTATCTAATACCTTACTGCTGCCCACGATGGTTCTCTAACTTGCCCATCAGTAAATGCCAAACGTTGCTTATGTCGTCCATCAACTGAAACCGCCGACAACACTGCCTGCCGCTTACCTTGCGATGCATACAAAACCATGCTGTCGTTTGGTGCATATTCAGGCGATTCATCGAGTGGTCCATCCGTTAAAATTCTTGACGATTTGGTTGCTAATTCGAGTAAAGCAATACGAAATACATTACCTTCTCCGTGTACATAAGCAACAAATTTACCATCGCCAGAAACACTTGCGCTTGCGCTGTATGGCCCTTCGTAGGTTAACCGTTCAGCCTTCGCGCCAGAAAATATTGCTTGTTTATATAACTGCGGTTTGCCACTGCGACTCGATGTATAAATAATGGATTTACCGTCTGGCATCCAAACGGCTTCAGTATCAATAGACCAGTGTCTGGTTATTCTTTGTAATCTATTTTTCGCCTTATTACCAACCGCCAAATTCAGAATATAAATATCTGGATTACCGTCTTTTGATAAAGTCAGCGCAAGTTTTTTACCATCGGGCGACCAGCTCGGCGAACCGTTCAAGCCTTTATACTTCGAACGACTTTTGCGCGCTCCCGTACGAATATTATGTGTATAAATTTCAGCCTGACCACCTTCGAATGACACATAAGCCAACGATGAACCATCAGGCGACCATACCGGTGACATGATGGGCTCTTTCGAGGTTAATAATGTTTGTGGATTATAACCATCCGTATCGGATACCTGCAACCGCACAATGCTACCTTTTTTACTTCTCTTTGTTGTCACGTAGGCAATACGCGTACTAAAAGCACCTGGTAAACCCGTAATATGAGTGAAAATATAATCACTAATTTGATGTGCCGTAGAACGTAAAGTATCTTTGGTTGCAGTGAAACTATAACCCAGCACCTGCTTGGCCTTTAGAATATCAATCAGTCTAAATTCGACCTGATACTTACCATTCGCCTGCGCAGTGACACCACCAATAACAATATGATCCATACCGGCAATACGCCACGTTTTGTAATGCACATCTTCAAGTTTTTGTGGTCGCGCAATCAGACTCCTTTCTGCTACTGGCGAAAACTTACCGCTTCGCGCTAAATCAGAGGCGATAATGGCTGACACGTCACCATTGGGAACTTTGCTCGCACCCTTCCATTGAAACGGAATAACAGCAATAGGTAACGCGCCTTCAAAACCTTCTGTAATGTCGATTTTCAAAGCCGCATGAGTAATAGAGCTTAAACTCATCAACAACAAACCCGCTATCATCATTTTTTTCATCATATTATTTTTACCCTGTTTCCATACATCTGTGCAGGAATGAATATTTCAAATATTTTCATACATTAATAACTAACGCGGTTTAAACGTAAAATGGATTTTCCGCTCAAACACGTCGGGTTCAGGAGGCATAGGTAACGGTGACGCTTTACGCACGGCACGTTCTACCGAACGTTGAAAAGCATTGTCACTGGTGCATGATTGTAACAGCACATCCAGCACATCACCCTTCATTGTTTGCGTGACAATCACCTCGCAACTTTCACCGTCCGTATTAGCGACTGGACGCAACCAGTTGCTTTCAACTTTCTGAGCAATAAGTAACGCATATTTTTGACGCTGTGTTTGCAGTCTAACCTCGCGAGCTGCCGCCGCCACCGCCATCTCTTCTTCTAATAATGCATTTTTAAATTCTGCTTTCTCTTCTGCTCTACGTTTACGTTCTTCTTCTAATTTGCGCCTCTTTTCTGCTTCAACTTTCTTTTTTATCGCCTTTTCTTTTTCGATCTTTTCTTTTTCGGCCTTTTCTTTTGCAACTTTCTCTTTCTTAGCTCGCTCTTCTACTTTTTTTTCAGCAAGCAGTTTCTCTTTTTTAATACGGTCCTGTTCTTTCTTTTTCTTAAGTTCAAGCTGCCTTTTCTTTTCTAATTTTTTCTTTTCTAGTTTTTTCTTTTCTAGCTTCTCTTTTTCTAGTTTTTCTTTTATCGCTATCTGCTTTTTTTCTTCTTCTTTTTTAATCCGATCTTTTTCCAGCTTTTCTTTTTCTAGCTTTTTTTCTTCCAACCTGACTTCCTTAATCTCAGGTTTTTTTATGGTTTTTTGTATATCGATTTTTTTTGCGTCCACCACAACAGCACTAATTATTTTATGTTGCTCTGCCGCCGGCATCTCCGGTTTGTTATCATTAGACAAATTCATCCCCAGCAAAACCGCCAGGCTAAGATGCAAAATAATAACCAGCGCCAAAATCCACGGATGATTTTTAAGCTCTGCAAATAATCCAGTCGATTTCATCAACAATCCTGCTATTTTATAACCATGAACTTACTAATCACGACGACAGGACCAACTAAGGCTGATCTGTCATCAAACCGACTTTTTCAACACCCGCCGATTGCAATAGTGCCATGGCCGTTGTCACCGACCCGTAATCCACGCTTCTATCGCCACGCACCAATATTGGCGTTTGTGGTTTTTGCTGAAGCACTAACGCAACACGCTGCATGATTATATCGTCATTCACCGGACTCTTTAAATCATCGCCAATATTCAAATAATATTCACCCGTTTTACTAACCGTTAAAATAACTGGCTCTAATTGTTCGGGTGGCAATGAGTTCGCAGCAATTTTTGGCAATTCAATTACCACACCCTGCTGAACGATCGGCGCAGTAATCATAAAGATAATCAACAACACCAACATCACATCAATGTAGGGCACAACATTAATTTCAGCAATAGCGCGTCGTTTTTTAGCCATTAAGCTTCTCTCTTAACTGGGCTCTGGCGTTGTAAAATGGTGGCAAATTCTTCCGCAAAGTTTTCATACGCACTACTCAAACGATCAACTTTTTCTGCGTAGCGATTATAAGCAATTACCGCAGGGATAGCTGCAAACAAACCCATTGCGGTAGCAATTAATGCCTCGGCAATACCGGGGGCAACCATTGCCAGGCTTGCTGATTCAACCGCGCCAAGTGCAATAAACGAACGCATAATCCCCCAGACGGTACCAAACAAACCAATATAAGGGCTAATTGAACCAATGGTCGCAAGTAAAGACAAATGGGAATCTAAACGGTCTTCTTCACGCGCCACAGCAACTTTCATACTTCGCTGCACACCCGCTAACATCATTTCTGTGTTGGTTTGTTTCTTTTGCGTACGCGCATATTCAGAAAAACCCGCTTCAAATATTTTAGCCATGCCACGGCGCTCCTCCGTTTTAGGCTTAACTTGCTGATAAAGATCAGATAAATTAATCCCTGACCAGAACTGGTCTTCGAACCGTGCTGCTTCTAACGTTGCTTCTTTGAGCACTTTCGACTTAAGAACAATAATTACCCACGACAATACCGAGGCAGCCAATAAGGTCAACATGACCATTTGCACCAGGATACTTGCGCGAGTCACCAGCGAAAACAAGGTCATTTCAGCTTCCACAATGAAACTCCGTAGTAATTTTTTGCGTTATAGATGTGGGAATACTTTGCGGGATGAATTTTTCCGCATCGAGACAAGCTATTTTGATTTCTGCCTCAGACAGCAGAACATTGGTATCACCAGGTTGCGCTACCAGCACACCTGAATCCCGGAGAAAAATAGATTGTTTAAAATAAATACTGGCTTTGCCAATATGAGTAATTGCTGTAACCACGTTTAACTCGTCATTAAATCTGGCTGGTTTTTTGTATTGTATATTCGCACTATGCACAGCAAAAATAATACCCAGCTCTTGTTGTAATTGGTCCTGCTCAAAACCCACGCTGCGTAATAATTCTGTGCGCGCACGTTCCATAAACTTCAGGTAGTTTGCATAATACACCACACCACCCGAATCTGTATCCTCGTAATAGACACGCACTGGCCAGGAAAATTCCCCTACCTCTGATATTTCACCTGGCAATTCGTCAGATTCCATTACGAAGTAAACATATCCTGCTCATCTAAGAGTTCACTTCTTACCTTGTCTGGCGCATGCAAGCCAAAATGCTTATACACATTTGCGGTTGCAATACGTCCACGCGGCGTACGCATTAGATAACCCTGCTGAATCAGGTACGGTTCGATAACATCCTCGATGGTATCGCGTTCTTCACCTATTGCAGCCGCCAGATTTTCAACCCCAACCGGCCCACCATTGAATTTTTCTATAATGGCAAGCAACAATCGCCTGTCCATCATATCAAAACCAAGTGGATCAACTTTTAATAATTCCAGGGCTTTTCCTGCAATTTCGACATTTACCCTACCGTCAGCTTTTACCTGGGCGTAATCACGCACTCGACGCAACAACCGATTAACAATACGTGGTGTGCCTCGCGCACGCTTGGCAATTTCAACAGCCCCTTCATCATCAATCGATACATTCAGAATATCAGACGAACGTTTCACAATATGCGTCAGGTCATTCATGCCGTAAAAATCAAGTCGCAGCACAATGCCAAAACGATCACGCAACGGTGATGTTAATGAACCCGCACGCGTAGTCGCACCAACCAGAGTAAAAGGGGGCAAGTCTAACTTAATGGAACGCGCAGCTGGCCCCTCGCCAATCATAATATCCAACTGATGATCTTCCATCGCGGGATACAGCACCTCTTCTACCACAGGACTTAAACGGTGAATCTCATCAATAAACAAAACATCGTGCGGTTCGAGATTGGTAAGTAAGGCAGCAAGATCGCCCTGCTTTTCTAATACTGGCCCTGAAGTCGAATGCAATGTTGCGTCCATTTCATTTGCAACAATATGCGCCAATGTAGTTTTACCTAAACCCGGCGGACCAAAAAACAGGATATGATCCAACGCTTCTTTTCGCTGTTGCGCTGCCGGAATAAAAATTTCCAGCTGCTCAGTTACCGCGGGTTGACCACGATAATCTTTTAAATATTGCGGACGAATCGCACGATCAATAGCGACTTCACCTTCTGCCTGCTCTGCAGATAAAACGGGGTTATCAGACATCAGCCATTCCCCTGCAGGGCTGCTCGAATAATTTCTTCCGTAGATTTATCTTCCACATCCAAATCACGAATCATTTGGCTCGCTTGTTGCGCTTTATAACCCAGTGAAATTAATGCGCTAACCGCATCATTAACAGGATTCTGCGTTTTTTCTATTTTTGTTGCTGCTGATGGTAACTGAACGGTATCGTCTTTTTCCAGTCTATCTTTTAATTCGACAACCAGACGTTCTGCGGTTTTTTTACCGACACCTGGAAGTCGTGTTAGCGCTTTACTGTCAGCTTCTAAAATACAACGAGTAAACTCTTCTGCACTAATGCCCGATAATATCGTCAACGCAAGCTTTGGACCAACACCGCTAATGCGAATTAAATTACGAAACATCACCCGTTCGGATAATGCAAAAAAACCATAGAGTAATTGCGCGTCTTCACGCACCACCAGATGCGTATGCAAAGTAATTGTTTCACCGCATTCAGGTAAATGATAAAACGTCGACATAGACGCTTCAAGCTCATACCCCACGCCTTGCACATCAAGCAAAATTGCGGGCGGTTGTTTTTCTAGTAGAACACCATGAAGTCGCCCAATCATCGCCACCGACCTCCGCGTACTTTAGTGGCAATCCCCAAATCTTTTATTCGCATATGATTTGCATGGCACACCGCAATCGCCAAACCATCAGCCTCATCGCTTTGTGGTTCAAAGTCTAACTTCAGCAATAATTTCATCATTTGTTGAATCTGTTCTTTGTCCGCAGCGCCCGTACCAACGACGGCTTTTTTGATGGCTCTTGGGGTATATTCACCGACATCGAGCTGCGCATTAACACCCGCACAAATCGCCGCACCTCTGGCCTGTCCCAGCTTTAGCGCGGAGTCGACATTTTTGTTCAGAAACACCTGCTCTATACCCATTGTCTGTGGTTGCCATTGCTTCAACACAGCCGAAACTTCATGAAAAATAAAACCAAGACGTTCGGGTAATTCATCACCCTTCACTTTAATAAAACCGCTGGCGACATAGCTATGACGTAATCCATCGCTATCAATCACACCATAACCGGTGCATCGAGAACCAGGGTCGATACCAATAATACGTGTTTTGATGGTGGATACTTGAATGCTTATTGCCCTTAATTATTACGGCTGAATTTTAACAGGGAGTCTAACATTGCAGAGCGCGCTGGGGTACGGGTTTTGGATGTTTTGTTACTTAATTTTCAAGTTAAGACTATGGTTATTTATAGTGATTATTTATAATCCCAAAGCACTCAAATCCAGCTGACCATCTTTAACTGGTGGACACCAATAATAGGCACCGGTAAGCGGCCGCGTAAAACGAAACAAGGCATCTTGAATACCGCCTTCAGGATTTTCTGCACCATCTTCAATCACCTCTTACGCCATGCTCGAATCTAATAAAGGTGTTAGCGTATCCTGCTCAAACTGACCTGTCTGTAAAAAAACCACTACCTGAGCAGCGACCTGAGAAGACATCAGCATACCTGAATGACTGACTCGCATGACGATAGCATCCGTTGCGCCTTTTAGCTCAGTTTCTTCAACCGAAACCGTGCCATCGTGCGGCAAAGCTGGCCCACCGGTGATAAGCCCCATACCAATTGGTATATCACCCGCAATAACGCCAAGATCCTGCCAGCCTTTCCATGCAGGCACATCACCCGATAGACCATTCACATGACTTTGACCAAGCATCCAACGCGTCATTGGATTTGCGTTAATACGCTTACCCACCGCACTACCATTAACAGGGGATGCCAGTAATACGATGCGACCGTTTTTTACATTTTTAATAAAAGGAAATTGATCAAATAGATGCATCGTCACAATACCACCAAAACTGTGCGCAACAATATGCACAATGGGTGCTTCAATTTTTTCGATAAACTGATGAAGCTTGACGGCGATATCCGCAGGCGGTTTGCCCCAGACATGATAATTAAACGTATGGCATTCGTAACCGGCTTTTTTAAAATGCTGACGAAGTTTTAGCAGGTCGACACTGCCGACGCTCCATAATCCATGCACTAATACTATCGCCTCACGCATGCTGATTCGATTATAACGTTAGGGAGAAACGTCTAACATTCTGTCGAGTGCCAATTTAGCGTGCCTGGCAACATCGTCAGGCACGCTGACCTGATTAACAACATGACCATCGACTAAATTTTCCAGTACCCATGCAAGATGTTGTGGGTCGATACGAAACATGGTTGAACACATGCATACATTAGGCGACATGAAGTGGACATTCTTTCCCTGATGTTTGTAATCATCATGCAGACGGTTAACCAGATTTAATTCTGTTGCAACTAACCACCGTGTATTCGGTTCAGCATCGGCAATGGTATTAATGATAAATTCCGTCGAACCAACGTAATCCGATTTTTGACAAACTTCAAATGGACTTTCTGGATGCGAAATAATTTTTGTTTCTGGGTACTTTTCTTTAAAGTTATCAATTTGCTCCGGCTGAAACATTTGATGCACAGAACAAAAACCTTTCCACAAAATAATTTTCGCCTGTTGGATTTGTTCAGCGGTTAAACCACCCATGGGTTTATCAAAATCCCACACCACCATTTTTTCTAATGGTATATCCATATTAAAACCGGTATTTCTACCGAGATGCTGGTCAGGGAAAAACAAAACTTTATCACGCTGTTTAAAACACCACTCTAATACATGTGGCGCATTGGTTGAGGTACAAACGATACCTCCGTGCTCGCCACAAAAACCTTTTAAATCTGCAGCCGAATTAATATAGGTAACGGGTGAAATGGTTTCATCAGGATCTAATACTTCAGAAAGTTCCTGCCATGCTCGTTCGACATTGGTTAGATTAGCCATGTCGGCCATTGAGCATCCGGCAGACATATCGGGCAATATCGATATTTGCTCTGGACGTGATAAAACATCAGCGACCTCTGCCATAAAATGCACGCCACAAAAAACAATGTAGTCCGCTTTTGAGTTTGCCGCTTGACGCGAAAGTTTTAGTGAATCACCAGTAAAATCAGCATGACGAAATACTTCATCACGTTGATAGTGATGACACAATATTATTAGACGCTCGCCTAATATTTCACGCGCTTTTAAAATACGCGCTTCGCAATCTTCGTCGTCGAGTAGCGTGTAAGGCTGTATTGATGCTGCACTCAAAATTTATTCACCTGTTTTTAGAATCGTAGGCCTGCATAAACACTGCGGGGAAACATGCCGTCATTGCGAGCATAGCGTGGCAATCTTTGTAAGCGACTCAGCCGTCTACAGGAGATTGCTTCGTTCCTCGCAATGACGTGGCTAATTTTCACTTTTTATTTCTCACCCGCTTCTTCAGTTACCACTTTACGTAATTTCAAATTAAGCTCACGTAATTGCTTGCTTGATACTTCTGCAGGTGCCGAGGTTAATAAACATGCTGCACTTTGTGTTTTAGGAAATGCCATCACATCACGAATCGAACTCGCGCCTGACATCAACATAACCAAACGATCTAAACCAAATGCTATACCCGCGTGCGGCGGACAGCCATATTTAAGTGCAGTTAATAAAAAACCAAATTTTTCTTCCGCCTCTTCTTTGGAAATGCCTAAAATATCGAACACCGCATTTTGCATATCCGTTTTATATATACGCTCTGACCCACCACCTAATTCTGTACCGTTTAATACCATATCATAAGCGCGAGAAAGTGCTGCACCAGGGTCGGCTTTAAATGCTTCAATTGAGTCTACCGAAGGTGCAGTGAATGGATGGTGCAATGCCGTCCAGTCACCCTGACTATTTTTCTCAAACATAGGAAAATCAACCACCCATAGTGGCTGCCATGCGTCATCCACCAGCCCCATATCATGACCAATTTGCACGCGTAACGCACCAATTGATTCATTAACTGTATTGGTATCACCTGCGCCGAAGAACAATATATCACCCGATTGCGTATCGGTTTTTTCAAGAATCGCCGTTATCGCTTCATCAGGCAGGAACTTGACGATGGGCGATTGCAAACCTTCACGGCCTGCTGCCGCATCGTTGACTTTGATCCAGGCTAAACCCTTGGCACCATATCGGCCTACGAACTCAGTATATTGATCGATCTTTTTTCGTGATAGTTCAGCGCCATTCGGCACTTTTAGAACCACAATGCGGCCATCTGGATCATTCGCTGGACCAGAGAAGACTTTGAACTCAACGTCTTTCATGATTTCAGCCAGATCGACTAATTCCAGCGAAATACGTAAATCGGGTTTATCCGAACCATAACGCAACATTGCTTCACTGTAATCCATGCGTGGGAATGGGCTTGGCAAATCAACATCCAGCACAGATTTAAACAAACCAGTAATCAATGCTTCCATCGATTCCATTACCGCATTTTCATCCATGAATGTGGTTTCAATATCAATCTGGGTGAATTCAGGCTGGCGATCGGCGCGCAAATCTTCATCGCGAAAACAACGTACGATTTGATAATACTTATCCATACCTGACATCATTAATAATTGTTTAAACAATTGCGGCGATTGCGGCAAGGCGAAAAAACTGCCTTGATGCGTACGTGATGGCACTAAATAATCACGCGCACCTTCTGGTGTGGCTTTGGTTAGCATTGGAGTTTCGATATCCAAAAATCCTTCCGCTTCTAAATGACTGCGGATATAACTCGTCACCTGGCTACGCATACGCATACGCTGTTGCATTTCATCACGGCGTAAATCGATATAGCGATATTGCAGACGTAAATCATCGTGTACGCCAGTATCATCTAATTGAAACGGTGGTGTTTCGGCGGCATTTAATACTTCTAGCTCTAAACCGAGAATTTCTATCTTGCCCGAAGTCAGCTCTGGATTCGCGGTACCTTCTGGACGTAAACGCACGCGACCGGTCATGCGCAACACATATTCATTTCGCACATGTTCAGCAATTTCGAAAATCTCAGCACGGTCAGGATCGAAGACAACCTGCACTAAACCTTCTCGGTCACGTAAATCGATAAAAATAACACCACCGTGATCACGGCGACGATTGACCCAGCCACACAAGGTGACTTCCTGATCGAGAAATTCTTCGGTTACTGCTCCGCAATAATGACTGCGCATGTTTTAATCCAGTAGTATGAGTTAGACAATAAAAGTTAAATAATAAAAATCAAATAAGATTGCTCAACAACGGTAATTGAACAAGGCGGCAATTTTAGCGTATTTCAGCACGGTAAGGTCTTAATTTTTAACCTTTTTCGCTTTTGTTGTCCCGCCTGATGATTTTTTAGTCGATGCGATATTTTTGTTATCTGTTGTTTTATTTGAAGCTTTGTCTTTAGCATCGCCCGCAACATTCTTTTTCTCACCCGATTTAAAATCCGTTTCATACCAGCCGCCCCCTTTTAAACGAAATGCTGCAGCAGACACCATTTTTTTCATGGTTGGTTTACCGCATTCCGCACATTTTTTAAGTGGCTTATCGCTAATTTTCTGTAAAACTTCTTCTTCGTACCCACAGCTTGAGCACTTATATTCATAAAATGGCATGATTGACCCGATGACTAAACATGATGATAAAAGATAAGGGAGCGATTATATATGCCGATACCTCTATGCAGCAACCTTTCGCTCCATTCGTAGCATGATCCCACAGAAATTATACGGTAAGCTTGCCAAATGAATTCACCGACAAGTAATCAACACAGCAATAATCAATATAATCGAAAAACCGTACTCATTACTGGCTGCTCTAGCGGTATTGGTTATTGCGTGGCCAAAGGCCTTAAACAACGCGGTTACCATGTTATTGCTACTGCCAGAAAATTACAGGATGTTGAACGATTACGCACTGAAGGTTTTGACAGCGTACCGTTAGACCTGGCCAGCAGTGAATCTATTCAGCAGGCCTTTAAAGACATCATGGAAACGATTATGCAAACGGATGGAAATAGTCTGTACGCCTTATTTAATAATGGTGCTTTCGGCCTACCCGGTGCGGTTGAAGACCTTACCCGCGAAAGTTTGAAACACCAGTTCGATACCAATGTTTTTGGCTGGCTGGAATTAACCAATCTAGTCATTCCAGTTATGCGTAAACAGGGCTTCGGTCGTATTATTCAAAACAGTTCTGTTCTCGGTTTTGTCGCAATGCCGTTTCGTGGTGCCTATAATGCAAGCAAATACGCTATTGAAGGTTTAAGCGATACGCTGCGTTTAGAGCTTAAAGACACAGGAATTTACATTAGTTTAATTGAGCCTGGCCCGATCATTAGTCGATTTCGAACCAACGCTGTTAAGGAACTACAACAGCATATCGACATCGACAATAGCGTACATCGTGATAAATACCTTGGCGTGCTTGAGCGCCTGAATAAAAAAGGCCCCGCTGTGCCATTTACACTACCACCGGAAGCTGTACTAAAACGCGTCGTTCATGCGCTCGAATCTAAAAAACCGAAACCGCGTTATTACGTTACTTTTCCGACTTATTTATTGGCTTATCTAAAACGTTTTTTGAGTCATCGGCAAATGGATTATATATTGGCGAAAGCAGGTGGTGATGGTAAGAACTAACAATTGGCTAACGTCATTGTTTAGA
>CAZCOZ010000051.1:0-14765 GCA_964500555.1 uncultured Thiotrichaceae bacterium
GGATCTTAATCTGTACTTAATCAAATATAATAATATTATAATATATTGTTTTATTTGAGATAAATTAACCAAACTTAAATCCTTTAGGAGGATTACATGAATTTTCAAAAAACTTTATTAGCGACGGCTACCGGTGCTGCTCTTGCAGCTGCTGGTTCTGCTCAAGCGATTAATTTTGGTGAGCTCTGGGCTGTCGATCAAATCGGCGGTGTTGCTCACATTTTTGACCAGGCTGACTTGAATGACCCAACTGTTGATGCAGTTGAAACGAAAGTTGACCTTGTTTCTCCTGGTTCACACAATAGCGTACGTATGCATATCCTTGGTTTCTCTAACCATGCTGGTATCGATCCTGCTAGTCGTACTATTCTTACTTACCTTGACGGTTGGATGGAAATTTGGGCGACTAACGGTGGTACAGGCGCGCCTACAGAGATTGCTGAGCTAGAAGCCTCTACAATTAATGCATATGCTGAAGAGGGCTTAGGTGCTCCTGATAAAGGTAACACGTCTCATGCTTGTGGTGGTAACCCACAAAATGATCAAATCCAATGTGCATCTATCTTTAACGGTGACTTCACATTATTTGAAGCAGATATGACAACTGATACTTATAACCGTATCGGTATTTACCGTACTGGTGATCTTCCAATCTCTACAAAATTGAGACCACGTCTTAAAAACAAAGTTGAAGCGGCATGGAATGACATGCTTGCTATCGATTCTAATCCTAACAACATTTGTTCTCAGTACGACACAAGTGGTAACTTGCTATATATCGCTGCTCAAACAAGTCAGAATACTGGTGGTGTTATTGTTGTTGACGTGTCTGATCCATCTAACCCAGCTATTCTTGATGCATATGCTGACGTTATGGCTGCTGGTTGTGGTCTTGTTAACCATCCTGATGGTAAGCATTTATGGATTACACATGGCTTTAACAAGCACGGTGATCCAGAAGAAATTTCTATCTGGAAATACAAACGTGCGGGTAAACGTCATGGTCCTACTGATCGTATAGCCCTTCCTACTGATGACAGCCAGGATGTATTTGGTGGTGATGCGCATGGTATGCAATTCGCTGGTATCCTTTCTAGCTATGCATGGCAGGTAATGCGTATCGACGATACTGTGCAAATTTCAAGTGCATGGGACGGCGGTCGCTGGTGGCGTCCAAACGGTGCTAAAGGTACATTGGTTAATTCAATTGACCTTGAAGATGCAACAGGCCGTACCAATGTTACACCTGACGTAATCGACCGTTCTGCATTCGGTACTCGTATGTACTGGACAACACGTGGCCCACGTCCTAGTTCTGCTATTGGTAGTCCTTCAGGTGGTCCAAATCGTTATAACCATGTTGATCGTCTAGCGGGTGTTGACGTATTCTCTACTTTCTGGGGTTACGATGGTAACTACGTGAAGACTGAGATTATGGAGAACGGTGGTGTTGTTTACCTTTGTGACAACGGTGGTAGCTATGTTGAGCAATGTGCTTCTACAGACGCTGGTGCAGTTGAAGTAACTAGCTCTGATCCACATGGTGCTAAATCTCTTAACTACTTATCTGGTTTCTAAGATAGGTTTGTTAACAGGTTAAAAACCGCTCTCACGGTTATTTAGTGAGATAAGAAAAGGCCGGGATTGTATCCCGGCCTTTTTTATTTGTGTTATTTTATTGAATGAATTATTGCACGATATATTTTGTCTGAAAATGTTTAGTGCGTTATGGTTGGCAACAGTTGTATATAAGGAAGCTCTATAAAAGGAAAAATAGTTAGATAACGACAGGTTATCTTTTTTTGCTGTAGGTGTTGAAGCCCCAGTATTGCCAGGATGCTAGACCACCACGATACCATTTCAGTTTTTCAGCAGGGTAGCCTGCGGCCAGTAAAGCCTCGATAGCGATAGCAGATGAACCTTCAATGGCACTGTTATTCCATATCACCAGTTCTTTTGCTTCGGTAAAATCCCATTTATCTGTCAACATGCTGCCGTCTTTAATACCAATCAATTCGAGGACGCTGTCGAGCATATTGATTTTATCGCGTCGCTTTGCGCCCAATGCAATTAACATGTTTTCAAATTTTTCATCGCCTAAACCTTTTTGAATTGTCTGTACGAAATGATGTACTGAACCGGGGATAGTGCTCGCGTCATGTGCTTTTTTACCGCGAATATCAACTAAAACACCTTTGCCGCCACGAAGTTGATCCATCATGAAATCGATAATTTCTAATTCGCCAACAGTTTCAACGGGTACGTCGAGTTGGAGTGGTTGCAAGCAGAAAGGCGGACAACTGTCGGCAGATTGCACTAGCGTACCTCGAATACTCATGCGAGCTTTATACGAATCATCAATGTCACGTTCAACTCTAATAGAACGACCGTTATGCACAACAAAAATATAAGGCATGTCGGGTTTTAACGGTGCAATGTTTTTTTCGCCTGTTGCATCTGCTAAAACGGTCGTAGAGGTCGCCAAACTGAGAGCAAGGATGATTCCTGTTGTCAGTTTGGTGAAAGTCATCGTGGTAATAGAGTTTATGTTTTCTTGCGTGGGTGTTATTTTCTTCATAATATTTTAGTTCGTTTTAACATTTGATTGGTGTCAGTGTGTTTATCTGCTTTGGGCCGTTTTACTTTGGCCCGTTTTAATTTGAGTGGTGGTGTCGGTTTTTGTTGCAGGTGCTTGTAACCAATGTGGTTCAGCCGCAACTTCACTATCCAGCGTATGTAGAAAATCAATAATCTGTTGTAATTGGTAAGGTTCAAGATCCAGTTTGGTTAACATGTTATGACCAAAGGGTGGTGTCGGTGGTTTGTTATAATGTTCCATCACTTCATCCAAATCTTTCATTTGACCTGCATGCATGTAAGGTGCGGTTGCGGTGGTGTTACGCAAACCAGGGACTTTAAAGCTGCCGATAATGTCATCGCCTACACGTTTGATAAAACGCAGTTCACTACACTCGTGTTCCTCTGCATCGCTGTATTCGCCAGCACAATTGAATTCACTTTTAATAACTTGTTGTGCGCCTCTTGAACGACCAAAGTCAAACGATTTACCTTCTGGAGTAGGGGTGCCAATATTACTAAAACTGTCGTTAGTGAATAAGGCCCCGTTATGACATTCAATGCAACGACCTTCGCCGATAAATAAGCGCAGGCCTTCTATTTCATCATGCGAAAGTATGTCGAGATTTTCATCCGACTGATTTTGTATTGCTTCGGCATAAAGATCAAATCGCGATGCTGCGGGTAGCAATAACCGTTCATAAGCGGCAATGCTTTTTGCTGTGTTGACGAATATCTGGGTAATGGTTTTCTGGTCCTCAGTAGACATTTTTTGCCATGCAGTTACCGCCTCAGGATTGGCTTTTGCATCAACAGGGCCAGCAATAAGAGGAAAACGTTTGCTGTCAGATAAATCGGCCAACTCGCCAAATAACGTTTCATATTGCTGACGGTAATATTTATCGCTAGCGACAATATGTGCATATTGTGCACGCGTGCCGCCATGTTCGACAGCACTTTCCATTGGTCCCATCGCTTGTGCCCATTGGCTGTCAGCGCGACCATCCCAGAAGATAAAAGGGTGATAGGCGGTACCAACAATGGATGGTGAACTACGATGTGTAATACCAACACCGACGGAGAGTGCGCGGCCATCAGTGAAATATTTTTCTGGATCGTGACATGTCATACATGCTACTTTCCCGTTGCTACTGAAACGTTTATCGAAAAATAACTGATGACCGAATTTTGCTGCATCAATGTTATTTGCGACACGGTTGCCTGGGTCGTCAGATAACGGTGGAAGATTGCCAATCCATAATGCACTAATGGTGCTTCTCTCGCTTTTACTCCACTCGGGCTTTGGAAATTTTTGCGATTCAATCCATGCAAAAACACCAACAGCAATGGCAGCGATCAGGGCCAAACCAAGTAAAGTGAGAAATAACTTTTTTAACATAGTGTAAGAAACAATGGGGAGAGTTTAGTGTTTGTTTAAGAATGTAGATAGACGAAATAACATAAATATTAAAAGTTACATATTAATATCAAAAGCAACGGTGTCTGATTGACTGTCAGTTGAAATATCGAGCAGTATAATCCAGGGGCCACCCATGCTGAATTTAAAACCTTCAATGAGGTAAACGCCGAGTTCTATTTGTTTTGTCATTTCAGGTTGAGTAGGGAAACCATGGTTATGTATTGGCATGCCGCCAGATACTTTGATACTGACATCTTTCACTGGCTTACCATCGGCGGTTAGAATGCTGGCTTTCCAAGCATGCATTCGCCCAAGTTTTAGAGGTTTGAGTAAGCTTTCGATGGTGACGTGGTAGATACCGTTACTGCTGATTCGTGTTTGTTTTGTCTGCTCTGAATCAGTTTGAGCATTGGCTAAACCGAAAATTGAAATGAGCATCAAGGTCAAGAGTGTTTTTATGGTGTTTTTCATCATAATGTATGGGTGGTTTTGTTGGGTTTTGAATATATGCTTAAGTGTAGCAAAAGCTGATAGATTAAAGTATGTTTAAGGCTAAAGTAATAGTCTTTTAGTTCGATTTTGTGCTGCACAAAAAGTTCGCTAAAACACGAACTTAAGCGCGTTAATTTGATTTATTCGCTATACTTACCTTACATTCTTTGAACGTCATTTTAGATCGATTTTAATTGTATTTATATCTTTAATTACATAATCTTTAATGAAAAGCAGTATTGGTAACACTATGGCAATTAGTACAGGTAAGCATCAACTTTACAAAAATATCGTACCGTTAACACGAGAACAACACGGTCATTTGTATATTGAACGTTTAGATAATTTCGCCTATACGAAAAATATTAGTTCAGTCTATGTTTTTTGTATGGAATTTATTCGTGTGGCAAAGGAGTTCCCTATTTTGTTCAATGTGAAGACGGATGAAATTTATCCTGTTGCAATGTTAGGGCTGCAGCATGGTAAAAATGAATTTTTAGATAAAGATGCACAATGGATGGCTGAATATGTCCCCTGTTATGTTAGACGTTACCCTTTTATTTTGACAAAAAATGAAGAGGGTGAAGGTTTTGTTGTGGGTATTGATAATGATTATGCAGGATTGAATACCCGTGGTCGTGGTGAACCGATTTTTGGTCAGGTAGACGATGGCCCGATGCTGACGGAAGTAAAAGATTTTTGTGCAAAATTTCAAACACACATTAATCGAACCACACAATTTTGTCAGAAAATGAAAGAGCTGGATTTACTGGTTCCGGTTCGAGTGGTTGAAAGTGAGATTGCTAAAAAAGTTGATTTTGATGGTTACGCAGTAGTCGAGCGTCAGCGTATCTGGGATTTAGAAGATGATGTGCTGCTGGATATATTGAAGTCTGATACGATGGAGCTGATGTATATGCACTTATTTTCAGTTGGTTTATTACATACCTTTAAAGAGCGCTATCTATAGCGTACTCTATCATCATGTAGTTTTATCCCAAAGGGAGAAGAAGTTGTGCTTGTGATAGGTAAGCTAAACTTTTTTAAGAGCAACGATCAAGCTATTAACGTCGATACCACCCTGTTTTCGGACAACAGTATTTTTACATACCAGTACGTCTAGTCCACGACGTTTGGCAACATTCTCGATATATTTTCGCGAGTGTGAATACCTTGCTGTCTGCCCCAGTAGATAATCATCTTCACTATCGTGTGTTTCTACGGTGAATAAAAACAGGCCATTTTTTTTCAAGGTACTAGTAGCAGCAAGAAATGTCGCTTCAAGATCACCGAGGTAGGGAAATGTATCAGCGGAAACTATAATGTCGGTATCGTCCTGATGCCGTACTAGTGTATCGAGGAAGTCTCTTTCCTCAAGTTCATCATAGATACCGCGTTGCTTTGCAACATCTAACATACGCGGCGATATATCTACACCTATTAGCTTATGTGCAAGCGGTTTAAACTGTATTCCAGATAAGCCGGTACCACAACCGATATCGATTATGTCTAGCATGGAATTATCATCTTCTAATAACTGTTTTGCTAACGTTGCCAGTTGCTCTGGGGCGTTATAATCAATTTTTTCAAGCGAGCTATCAAAGTGATCCGCGAATTCATCGAATAAACGTTTCACATAATCGCCATCGGGTTTTGCTGGTGGTGGTGCATCCTGTACCGTAGCAAGCAAGAATTTGGCCTGCGAATTTTCAGTATCAATTTTTAACACATCGCTAAAGGCTGCAGCAGCCGCCTCGTTGTTATCAATTTTCTGAAAAGAAACACCTGCATTAATTAATGCTTCAATACTATTTGGGTTTAATTCAATGGCTTTTTTGAAGTGGCTTAATGCATCATTATGCTTCTGTAAGCGTTGCAGTAATTTACCCATGCCAACATAGGCATTTGAAAATTTATTATTGGTTTTTATCGCCTGGTCATAAAGTTTGCTGGCTTTTTCTAGTTTATTCTTTATAAGATAGACATCGGCTTTGCGTGTCATTGCGTGTACGCTGTTTGGTAAACTGTCTAGTACCTTGTTAAAACTATTTAATGCCTCATCGTATTTGTTTAACTCAAACAGAGAGACGCCCAGGTTAAATTCGGCATCGTGAAAAGCTGGATTTTTCTCTAATGCCTGCTTAAAACTGGTGGCAGCATTTCCCATGTCATTCAGGCCCATGTAGGCATTACCCAGAATATTATAAGCATTCGCATATTCGGGGCTGATGCCGATGGCTTCTTTGCAGCGCTCGATACTGGCTTCTGGTTTACCGCTGCCAATATTACAAATTGCAGCATTGACGCGTAGCCGAGCATCGTCTTTATTGTGTTTAATGCCTTTGTTGAAATGTTCCAGAGCTTCATCTGTTTTTCCCTGGCTCATCAAGATAGTTCCGAGCAGATTTAAGGCTTTGCCATCTGTAGGTTTGAGTAGCAACAAATCGTTTGCTCTATGCTCTGCGACTTCAGAGCGGCCACCACTATGATCAATCATACCCATAAAATATAGCGCGTCTGGATTTTTTGGATCCAGCTTTAGTACATTTAAAAACTGGGATGACGCTTTGTCGATATCGCCTTCTTTATATGACGTTACCGCTTGCGATAGCGTCAAATCGATTATGCTCATGGTGCTCATAGTTTTTTAGTGCCAATAAATTTAGTTTGAATGTAGAAGCGGGGCCTTATTGTTCAGGCTGAATTGTTCCCGCCTAATGTTTGACTCTAATGATCATACTCAAGATCTTTTGAACTCGGTTTGTTTTTGGATGTTTCAGGTTCCGGTTCAGGTTCAGGTAAAGCGTCTCCCTGTTTTGCAGCCTGTAAAATAGCATTAACCGCTTTATTTTGACGAGGTAATGCATAATCAAAAACATCTGCACCATCATTATCCTTCAGTGCCATATCAGCACCAGCAAGTAAAAGTAAACGTGTTATCACATCAGCCTCTTTGTTAACGGCTAACATTAATGGTGTTAAACCCAGTTTGTTGTGGTGATTGATATCTGCACCTGTTGCGAGTAATTTTTGTACGATATTAGGTGATAACACGGTAATGCCGGCAAACAAAGGCGTGTCGCCAAGATTGTTTTCTGCATTAACGTCAATATCGATTCCTGTCGTTAGTACCATATCAATAATGGCTGCGTTTGCACTATTAGCTGCATGGTGAAGTGCGGTATTACCGGCTTTATCTTTAATGGAAGTGTCACCGCCTTTTTTCAGCATTAATTGAACAATTTTTCCGTTGCCCTGATCGATAGTATCCAGCAGCATAGTGATACCTGATCTTTCATTTATAATGGCATTGACGTCGCTATCACTAATTGTTTTTTCGACTAGTTCGTATTGATTATTTTTAACAGCATGAAACAACGGTGTTACTCCACGATTGTCGGCTGTTGTGTAATCAGCGCCGTTTTCAATTGCAAATAAGGCAGCCTTTAATTGAAGATTATTAGAAGCAACGATAACCATACCTGATCCACTCTTATTGCGGATATTAATATCAGCGCCTGCATCGAGTAATTTTTTGATTAAAGTAGTGTCGCCTTTTAATGTCGCTTCTAGTAATGGTGTGTTTCCCTTAAGGTCAGCGACATCTAATTTAGCTTTTTTCTTAATTAATAATTCAACAACATCGTCATGTCCTTTGCGTGCGGCATAATGTAAAGGTGTTTTTCCTTTGTTGTCAGCCGGGTTGATCTCAGCGCCGTTTTCAATTAGTAACGCAACGTTTTCTACTTTTCCGGCATTGGCGGCAAGTATGATTGAGTTTAATCCCGTATTTGTTTTTGCAAATACATCCGCTTTCTTGCTGATGACCAGTTTTAAAAACTCAACGTCGTCATTTTCAGCGGCATACATTAGAACGGTTTTGTCCCGTTTTTCTGCCAGATTAATGTCAGCGCCAGCATCGATTAATAGTTTTGCTGTGGTTAAATCTTTCAGATGAAGCGAGCGAAGTAGGGGAGTAGATTTAAAAGCATTTGGAACATTGATGTCTACCCCGTTAGCGATTGCGTGTTTTATCATCTCAGGCTTTTTGGCTTCGATAGCGTGATGTAAACAATTTCGTTTTGCAACATCAACGGCTTGTATATCTGCCTCGTGTTTAACCAGTAGATCAAATACTTCAATGTGACCTTTTCTACATGCATTGAGTAAAGGCGCATTGTCTGCTTTGCCTGATTTTTTAAGCGACGCACCGGCGTCAATCAGGATATTAATAATTTCGATGTTCCCCTGTTGAGCAGCAATAATAACAGCGGTGTAACCGTTACTGGCTTCACTGATATTGATATCGACTTTTTTGTCGAGAAGGAATTTAACGACATCAACCTGTTCTTTACGTACAGCCGCCATTAAGGGCGTAATCTTAACGAAGGAATCATTTTCAGGGTTTGCGCCACGTTTTAATAGTAATAGGGCGATTTCAGGTTGTTCTTTCAATATCGCGGCGATAAGAACATTTTTGTTTTGAAAACTCTTCACTTCTATATCGGCACCGGCATCGAGTAGTGTGGTAACCACGTCGGTGTGACCTGCAATAGCCGCTTGAATGAGTGGTTGTGTAGCCGGTGTAGTGCCATTGCTTTTAAGGGGTTCTAAAGTTGCTTTGTTTTCAATCAATAATTTAACCAGTTCGAGGTTGCCCTGTTTTGCGGCTTGTGCAAGCGGCGTTTCGAATTTTTTGAATAGCACATTAACTTCTGCGCCACGTTTGATTAACTCTTTGACTATCGCTGTATTGCCATTTGATGCAGCATTTGCCAATGCTGTCGTGTTCTGTATGTCGGCAGCATTTATATCCGCGCCAGCATCGAGTAATATTTTGTATATATCGTTGTGTTCGTTTTGCAAGGCAATGATAAGAGCGGTAGATTGATTGCGTGCAGAAAGCACGTTTACATCTGTACCCTGTGCAATAAGGTATTTAACTATTTCCGTTTTGCCTTTTGCCGCAGCGCTCATCAAAAGCGTGTGGCCAAATTTGTCCTGATAACCTATATTAAATCCGTTTTCTAACTGTGCTTTCAGCGCTGCAAGATTATCTGATGCTATTGCTTCATGAGGTGCGATCATTTGTACCGTAGTGCTGGAACCTTTTGAAGATGCATCATTATTTTGCTGGTCGCTACAGCTAGTGGTAAATACGATGAGTGATGTCGTCATCAATATGGCTGTAAGAGGTATGTTGTTCACTTTGAGTCTCCTGCGAGCGACTGTTTATCAGATCGTTTTGCGTTGTTAATTTCAGTTAGTTAATTCTAGTTTGTTAATGTTATTAATCTATCAATTAATTAATAGGTTTATTAATCAATGATCATACTCTACTGGTGTTGGTCGGGCCGTTGGTCTATTGGGGCGTTTAAGCTGATATTTTTGTGCGGCCTCGCTTTCATCCCAATCTTCACCAAGATCCTCGTCATCATCATCTGAATTTGATGAAGGGAAACCGGGATCTGAGGTGTCATCAACGCTCTGGTTAAAATTAGTAGGGCTATTGTTTCCATTGCCAGGTGTTCCTGAGCCTGGATTATTTACACCCAGTTTTGAACCGGGTGCAGATTTCCCACCTGTTGATATTTTATCGGCAATAGGAGTATCAAATTCAATGTGGAAAGGTATCTCCTGGCCGTTTCGTTCGATAATAATATCAATCGATGTTGCTGTCTTTAATTCGGTTAATTGTTGAGCCGCTTCAAGGCTTTCTGAAAAACGTAGGCCGTTAACGACAGTAATTAAATCACCGTCTTTTATGCCTAATATTTCCATCATCTCAAGCCCTTTTTCTCCCAACGCCTTAATAATGAAACCGACAAAACCGCCATTTTTCCATGCGGTGTCAAAACCAAATAATTTCCTGAGCGTTTCGCCGTTGCGTCGTAGCATCAGCTGGCGAAAATTGGTGGCAATTTTTTTCCGATCAAGTCTGTGTTGTTCTGCGGAGAAGTGTTTCACGTTTAAAAATTTTTCAGGTAGTATTAATTTTTCATAGCGACCATTGTGAAGTAAGATGACATGGTCTGCATGTATTTCTTCCAGAGTAGCTTTACCGAAAACAGTATCATTAACAGTGAAATGTCTTTCTTCCTTTTTAGCATTTTGTATTTGTGCGATTCCCTGTTTGGGGTCTTCCGTTGAAAGTATGCCTCGTAGGGTGAAATTAAGCTTGGTTAGTTTTGTTTCGCTGGTTTTATTAATAGTGGCTATTTTTTCGGATGCACCGAACAGATCAAGTTTGCTCAATGATTTTTTTGGTGCCGTTTTCATTTGGGTGATAACAGGTGTTGGCGCAGCAATGATTTTTTTATCATCGAACATGGGCAATATATTGATGAATCCCCACCATGCAATTAACGCAATTATTATCGCGCTGACAATTCTCGGCGGCCAGGGACTTTTAAGTGCTAATTGTATTTGTTGGTCTGGTGATAGCATGCGAGGGGTTGTCAGAAAAGTTTTTATAAAACGGTGTAACTGTTTAATTATACTATAAAAAAGATTCTATTTGGTTTTGATACTCAGATATAGATCTGTAGTTTTGTCAGGTGTTGGTGTGGTTTGAATGCGTTTAATTTGAGATGTGATTTAAATAGTTAGATGCATTCTTATAAATGCACTTTTCTGAATTTTTTGTACCCACTTTGCTGCAAAAATTATCAGATATTGGACCACATGCGAACAAGATTCATATACGCATTACTTAGCTGTTCTGTTTCTGTTGATGTGGCAGACGATTTAATCATTGTTTCACGTGCCTGAGATAAATTGTAGAGAATTTCCCGTTTCGCCGGATCACGTACAGTACTTTGCAACCAGGTGACAGCAACCAGTCTTTCGCCACGAGTGATTTCTGCGACGCGGTGTGTACTGGATGAAGGGTAAAGTACGACATCTCCCGCATTTAATTTAATATTTTTTTCGCCAAAAGTCGTGTTAATGATTAGCTCACCGCCATCATAATTTTCCGGTGCGTTCAAAAAGACAGTGATGGATATGTCGGAGCGATAACGTTGGTTCGCTGGCCCCATCACAGGGTCATCGACATGGTTGCCATAATTCATTCCAACGGTGTATTTAGCGTAATAGGGTGCGGCGATTTTTGCTGCAAATGCGGTGGCGATATAAGTGGGGTTTTTGATAAGTTTACCCATTAGCAGATTATTTAAACGCGTGGTTTCCGCTTCTGAGATAAACATTTCGTGATTGTTTTTAACGCGTTTGGCTTCACTGCCCGCAGATGCACTGCCTTCATGAAAATTGGCGGTGGCCATTAAATCCTGAATGGTGCTAATTTCTTCATCGTTTAGTACGTTTGGGATAGTAACAAGCATAATTTCACAACTTAAACTCAAGTATAATTGGGTATTCTTATCGTCATTGCGAGGCACGAAGTAATCCCTTGACGAAGGCGTTGACTGCCTGAGATTGCTTCGTGCCTCGCAATGACGGTATAGCATTTTGATTAATGCTATACCGTCAATTTTAACAGAGTTAATGTTATGAAATTAAATATTATTGTTGATGGTCGTACCAGCGCTTTTGATGTTCCTGATGAAATCCTGATTGAAGCAAAAGATTTTTTTGATAAATTAGATGCGGACATGGACAAAGGCTGGCAGATGAGTCGCGATTGGGTGGAATCACCTAATGCGGAACAACGTTGCCAGATCGCGGCGGATAAAATCTTGACTGCGATTGATACAGAAAATCAGCAGCTTTTATTATTAATGGCGGCTTACATACTGCGCACTATGCCCGGAGCAAAAACGGTGCATATCGACAATACCGGCGACATGAACGAAACCGATATTATTATGGAGCATGAATCGGTGAAACCGCTTGGCCCGATCTTTAACTAAGGAAGCTATAAATTACTAAGGGGTGTATTGAAGTCAAAGTGAAAAGGAATTTCTTTACCATCACGTTCGAAGATGGCATCGATAGACGTCGCTGTTTTTAGCTTTTCGAGTTGCTCAGCTGATTCCAGCTTTTCCGAAAAACGTAAACCATTTACCACGGTAATTAAATCGTGATTTTTTATACCTAAAACATCCATCATTTTAAGGCCTTTTTCATCACGTGCTTTTATGATGAAGCCAATGAAATTACCTTCCCGCCATGCGGTATTAAAAATAAATAAATTGCGTAATATTTTACCGCTGCCACTAATGGAAATAGTGCGATAGTCATTCGATTTTTTTTGTTTATCTGTAGTTGTAGTTTGTGCTAGTTGTTGTTTGGCTGTTTGTAGCGTAAACACTGTTTGTGTGCTTATTGTTTTTTCGCTTACAGATTGTTTGTTTACAACTGTTCTAGTTATGACGGGTTCACTAACTGTGGCTTTAGTTATTAAGGGTTTAACTATAATAGATTGTCTTGTTGCATGTTTTGAGATCGAAAAAAACTTTGATTTTAAAGCTTTTCCCGGCAACATTAACGTTTCGTACTGGCCGTTACGATACAGGATTACTCTATCAGGGTAGATTTCATCGAGAGTGGCTTTACCAAAAACAGACTGTCCGACCGTGAAGTTGCTTTCCTGTTGTCTATCGTCTTGTATTTGTACGGCACCCCGTTTCGGATCACTGGTCGCGAAGATACCTTTGAGCGTTAGCCTTAGCTTTGATATTTTTGTTGAAGTATCTTCTTTTTTCTCAGCAAGTTCCTGTCCGGATGCACCAAACAGATCCAGTTGATCCAAAGAAGGCTTTGAGTTGGCGGTCGTTATTTTTTCAGACGAATTTTTTTTTGCAAGAGGTGTTTCACCTGCATTGTCATCGCCAAATAATGGCATGATTCTAGATGCCGCCCACCAGAAAAAGAGAAAAACAATCAGAATACTAACCAGGCGCGGTAGCCAGGATTTTTTACTGACGAATTGTAATTGTTCAATTATTGCAGACATTATCGAGCGCTATTGTGATTAGACCATGGCGAAAAGCTATAAAGCAGTAAGCTAAATTCGAGTTAGCTAAATTAAAACACAATACGCGTTTGTTATATAGGAATATAAACACTTGTTTTTATGACATTTTTTCAGAAAATGCTGATTTGTCTGACGAACGGTATGTTTACGGCGTGGCGCAGGCTAAACAGTAATGAACGCCGCGTGCTTTGATTGATCTTCAGGGGCGATTAGTCATAGGAGAGCTTTGCACGAGGCATCTTTTCCGCCATAGCGGCGTTAAAAAAGGTCTCAAAATGCTCATTTACTCGGTGTAAACTGCGCTTTTTCGACAATTTTTGCCTTGCTATGACGAAAAATCTACATCGTGCAAAGCTCTCCATAGGATATACGAGTTTTTGAGAATAAAGCTTTGTGTTGCGCACCTGGACAAACTGTTGGTTAGGACTCGTCGACAATTTCCGTATCGGGGTTCCAGCCTTTTTCACGCGCCACTTCCATTGCTTGTTCGTGAATACGTGCGTGACGTTCACGAATGTCTTCGGGCCAAAACGAAACAGACACACCAGCAGTCCGTTTCGCCTCGTGTACTTTTTCCCAGACGGCTTCGATTTTATGCAATGGCCAGCCTTCACAGGTTTCGCTCTCATCTAATATTTTAAATGCCCAGGCATCTTTAATAATTTGTCCAAGTTGTGTCATACCGCCGAATTTATCGTTATGAATGCCTTCGTATACACGTGGTTTATTACTTGTCATGTAGCATCTCTGTCGCAGTTGAGCCTGCTGTCATTAAAACCAGCAAGATAGCATTTTTCAGCGTAAATTTCTAGCCAGTTCAACTAACCTGATTGTGCCTTACAATGATGACTAAATATTTTCGCTAGCTCAAATAATATCGCAATATCTTCCGCGCTTGCTAATTCATGATTATGCCTGAAGGCTAACATCACACCGTTTTTCACTTCGATATAAAAATCATCATAAGCTGTCAGATAATGGTTTAGTTCACTGGGTAATTCTGGTACACCATCATCACCTTCACGTCCGTAAACATTATAGATGTCGGGCAGCTTTCCTCGATTCGCCAATTCGATTTCATCAAATTCAACCAGGTATCTGGTCAGGTAAAACCCGGGTGAAATCACAAAGTCGAGCGGTTTACTCTCACCTGGGCAGCTTAGCAAAATCAATGTATGCCAATGCTTGGTATAATAATCTGGTGCTGCAGTATGGCTGTAATCACATAGCTTAATTTTGCAGCCATGATAGTCACCCGACATAATATTGCTTTCCTGCTTGTTGTCGCCACGACGCAAATAAACAAAGTCATGTGTATTAAGAATACTGTTTGTTGCA
>CAZCOZ010000052.1:0-6615 GCA_964500555.1 uncultured Thiotrichaceae bacterium
TTTTTTTATTGTGCTGTAACTTTTTTGAAGTTCGCACCGTATATTCTTAAATCTTTATCGCAATGACCGTAATAACACTGGCTCAGGATTACCCATGAAATTAATATTCAACAATATAAAAACCCTCGTTATAACCGTCTTACTAACGGGCTTCTTAACCGCCTGTGGTGGTGGAGGCGGTGGCGATGGTGGCAATGCTGGAGAAGACGATGATCCTGTCGCCGTTATGAAAAATAAAGCCATATTACATATAGTTACATAACGAACTTAATTATAAATATCAACCACAACGTGGATCACCACGCTGCGTCCAGCGAATAACAAAGTCAGGAATTGGTAGTGAATCACAACCATGATCTTGTTCACAGATAAGGTCCCATTGTGGTTCTGCTTTCTGATGACATTCGAAACAGTTGCCACCAAATTTATTAACCACGTTGGTCGTGCCACGAACCTTTATTTTCGAACCTTCTTCTGAAACCTCAAGCTCAAAGAATTCCCAGTCATTGGTTTTTGTATTCCAGCCTTTATGGTGCTTAACCATGACCTCTGCCGGAATCAATTGCACAACAGAACCCGGCGGATAAGTCGCACCTTGTGGTGTCATCGCAGCAGCAACAGTATCGTCTAAATTATTCAAAAGATTACTAACAAAAAAACCACGTACTGGGTGCATCTTTTTCAAACAGACAAAAGAGTCCGCATTAACTGAAATCGCTTTAGCAGGATCGGTCATATTAAGTTCGATAACTGTTGGCATAACATCATCAGTGTCTGCGCCCTCTTCTGCGCCAACCATCATACAACCGCCACAAACTAGAAGCCATGAACAAATCGATAGCTTTATAAAATTTCTGGTTACTGTTATTTTACTCATTCATACTCTCAATTGTACGTTTGTCACCGACCCGTTTAATTCTAATCAAGCCCCTAGTAAGTAATGGCTGTACTTGAACGACTTGCCATACCTTAACCCGCAAGTTTTATTTCATTACGTATAAGCTGTTCCATTTCATCTCGTTTGATAACTTCTTCACGAATGACTTTACGTAAAATATCCTCAAAAGACTTATCGTTTGTAAAAATGTATTTATGTAACGCATCGTTAATGAGCGTTTGATAGTTACCGCCACCAGCGGTGTTAACTTTGTCCTTAAAGTGCTCAATAATATCGCCATCCAGACGAATGGTTATTCGCACTTTGTTTGGGTCTGGCGTTATTATCGCTCCTCGCTTACCTTTGCTGAAATCTTCACTCATAATTAGTACCTTCGTAATACTGTTCAATTTCGCTACGATCTGCTTTGCGTGCAGATATTATGTGAATACAATCGCTGTCACGATATGCGTGTACAACAAAGAGGATATTTAGTTTGGGGCCGATACCTAATGTTTTGAATCGTTGTTCTTGGTGATTATTATCTTCGATAGTTAACGCATTTTCGTCTTCCAGAGCAATAATGCATCTGTAAAATCAATGCCGTGTTTTCGAAGATTTTCAGCCGCCTTCCTTGCATCCCATTCTATATCCATAAATCAATTGTATGTACATTCTGTGTACAAGTCAAATTTACCTACATTGTTGACTTATAGTGAGTATAAAATGACTTTGCTGATGCTGCTTTAGATATTGATCCTAAACATGGATTAGCACGAAATGTCAGAGATATAATAAGTCAATTTTCTGTCATTAAAGTAAACTATCTAAAGGAAAAGTCCTAAAATGAAATGTAAAGCCGCTGTAGCATGGGAACCTAAAAAGCCACTGCAAATTGAAGACGTTGAAGTCATGGGGCCAAAAGAAGGTGAGGTACTATTAAAAGTTATTGCTTCCGGTGTTTGTCATACTGATGCATTCACCCTGTCGGGTGATGATCCTGAGGGTTCATTTCCCTGTATTTTAGGTCATGAAGGTGGTTGTGAAGTTGTTGAATTAGGGGCTGGCGTAAAAGACTTAAAAGTCGGCGATCATGTTATTCCACTTTACATAGCAGAGTGTGGTGATTGCGAATATTGCAACTCGACCAAATCTAATTTATGTCAAACCATCGCCCCCACAATCTGGACGGGTTATATGCCTGACGGCACACGCCGTTTTTCACAGAAGGGTAAAGATATATTTCACTATATGGGTTGTTCAACCTTTTCTGAATATACCGTTGTTCCTGAAATTGCGCTGGCTAAAATTAATAAAGCTGCGCCACTGGATAAAGTTTGTTTACTAGGTTGTGGTGTAACAACGGGTATCGGCGCGGTACTTAATACGGCTAAAGTAGAAGCAGGTTCTACCGTTGCTGTATTTGGTTTAGGCGGTATTGGTTTGTCCTGTATTCAGGGTGCTGTGATGGCAGGCGCAGAACGTATTATCGGTATTGATATTAACCCGGACAAGTTTGCCTTTGCGAAACAGTTGGGATGTACTGATTTCGTTAACCCTAAAGATATTCCTGATGGAACATTCGTTGAGTATATGCAGGATAATTATAACGGCGGTCCTGATTACTCTTTCGAGTGTATTGGTAATGTTCATGTAATGCGAGATGCACTCGAATGCACCCATATGGGCTGGGGTGTTTCTACCGTGATTGGCGTTGCTGGTGCGGGTCAGGAAATTGCTACCCGCCCGTTTAATCTGGTCGTCGGTCGCACCTGGAAAGGAACCGCATTTGGTGGCGTAAAAGGCAGAACAGAATTGCCCGGTTATGTCGATCGTTATATGGCTGGAGAAATTGAACTGGATAGTCTGGTCACACATACCATGCCTTTAGAAGACATTAATAAAGCGTTTGATCTGATGCATTCAGGTGAAAGTATTCGCTCCGTCATCATTTTTTAAGGATTGTTTACATAATGTCTATACAACCCATGTCTATTCAAAAAATCGAAAGTATTAAAGAATTTGGTGGCTGGTTAAATCGTTACGCACACACCTCTAATGTGTGTAATTGCGAAATGACCTTTTCTGTTTACCTACCGCCGCAAGCCGAAAAAGAAAAAGTACCTGCCTTGTATTGGCTATCAGGTTTAACCTGCACAGACGATAATGTTCGCACCAAAGCCGGTGCACAACGTTACGCTGCTGAACATGGCATTGCATTAATTTTTCCTGATACCAGCCCACGTGGTGATGATGTCGCTGATGAAGCAGAACGTTATGATCTGGGAAAAGGTGCAGGCTTTTATGTCAATGCAACTCAACAACCCTGGGCAAAACATTACCAGATGTATGATTACGTTACTCAGGAACTACCTGCATTGTTAGAAGCGAATTTACCTTTGATTCCAGGTGTGAAATCCATATCGGGGCATTCAATGGGTGGCCATGGTGCTCTAATTTGTGCTTTAAAAAATCCCAATGACTACCGCTCTGTCTCTGCATTCTCACCTATTTGCAATCCCATGCTATGCGGTTGGGGTAAAGGTTGCTTCAGCACCTATTTGGGCGAGAATGAAGACGCATGGAAAGCATATGATGCAACAGCACTAGTAGCATCTGGCGCACACGTTCCTGACATCTTGATTGATCAGGGTTTAGCGGATGAGTTCTATGATGAAAAACAATTGTTACCAGAAAACTTTCAGCTAGCCTGCGATGCGAATGGGCAAAGTGTAACGATTCGAATGCAGCAAGGTTATGATCATAGCTACCATTTTATTGCTACCTTTATCGGTGAGCATATTGCTTATCATGCAGACAGGCTTCACCAGAGATAAAAGAAATAAAAGGGGAAGTGTCACACCATTCCCCTTTTAAACAGCATTTTTTCAACAAAAGAAAACACTTCTAGTCCTGCATCAACCGAACCCGAAAAGATCGCCCTTTTAGTTTTCCATCACTCAACTTTTTCAATGCCACTCGTGCAATATCCTTATCAACAGCAACATAAGCACGGTTATCAGAAATATGAATTTTACCAACCTGTTTCCCTGTAATACCATTCTTACCCGTCAACGCACCAAGAATATCTCCGGGTCGAACTTTCTGTTTCTTACCACCATCAATGAGAATGGTCGCCATGCGAGAATCAACTGGCTGCTTATCCAGTAACTTACGTGAAGGCCAGGTTTCACCCTTAATCATTTTATCCAGATAATCGCCCAATAAAGCAATCTTGTAACTTTCTTTATCACTAAACAAAGAACAGGCAACGCCTTTATTGCCAGCGCGTCCCGTTCGTCCAATACGATGTATATAAACTTCCGTATCATGTGCAATGTGATAATTAATAACAAGATCGATCGCATCAATATCAAGCCCACGTGATGCGACATCGGTTGCAACCAGAACTGAAATACTTTTATTGGCAAAACGCACCAATGTCTGATCACGGTCTCGCTGTTCTAAATCACCATGTAACGCAAGTACGCTGAAGCCATAGTCAGAAAGTGTATCTGCAATTTCCTGTGTTTCTTTTTTGGTATTACAAAACACAACGCTGGACTCGGATTGATAATGCAATAACAATAAACGCAGTGCTGTTAAGCGTTCTTCGTTATCATCTACTTCATAAAAATGTTGCTCGATGGAAAGTTCATCATGCGTCGATGTTACCTGTACCATCGCAGGTTCTTGCATAATGCGATTAGCAATCGATTTTATCTGTTCGGGAAACGTCGCACTAAATAACAGGGTTTGACGTTGTTTGGGGGTCTGTTCAACGATTGCATCCATTGCAGATTGGAAACCCATTTCCAGCATACGATCCGCTTCATCAAGCACCAAAGTAGTCAACTGCTCCAGCTTCAATGTTTGTTTACGCAGATGTTCTTCAATGCGCCCTGGCGTACCAACGATAATATGTGCGCCATGTTCCAGTGAACCAATCTGTGGCCCAAAAGGCATACCACCACACAAGGTTAAAACTTTAATGTTATGAATAGTCCGTGCCAACCGGCGAATTTCTTTTGCTACCTGATCAGCCAGTTCACGTGTAGGACACAACACCAGTGACTGCACACAAAAACGCTTCACCTCAAGTTTATGCAGAAGACCGAGAGCAAAGGCCGCTGTTTTGCCCGAACCAGTTTTCCCCTGAGCGATAACATCTTTGCCCGATAAAATAAGTGGAAGACTCTTCTCCTGAATCGGTGTCATAGATTGATACCCAAGGGAGCTTAGATTTTTTAATAAATCAGGGTCAAGTTTAAGGGATGAGAAGGATGTTTGAATCACAGTGATTTTAAGTAGTCAGGAATAAAGCTGATATTTTACCAAACTACGCTTGGTGACATTGATGTTCTATCAGTGTTATTTTGAAGCGGAAAGTTTAGTGTTTAGACAAAAGAGGTTAATAAACGAACTGTGTACAAACCTCATGCTATAACTAAAGAATAATATTTAACTTAATGAATTACATGCTATTTGTATATTATATAATCTCATTGTAATTGTTTAATCATTACCAAAAACAACAAAATGAGCCATCACTATATATAAGGTGACCTCTGTCACGAAAAACATATAAAGAAATAATACGGTGGAACTATGAGCAAGATAAACTACACCAAAGAAGCGTAAGTACAATAAATACTTGCACAACAAAACTAATGTAGATAGGCTCTAGCGCAGCTTCTACAAATATAAGCATTGATTAACCTAGTTACTAAGAAACAAACTATGTAACAACTGCAATGAAGCCATATTAATTTACCAAATCGGGAGTAACATTAAATGTTAAAAAAACGTAACGGGCTGCTCGCAGCCATCGTCCTAACGGGCTTAACCGGCACAGCTTTTGCTGACCGAGTTCAACCTTTTATTCTTGCTAGCACTGCATCAGGCGATGTTGCATCTGTAGCAGCGGCAACAAAAGAAAAACTGGCCGGTGCTGGTTTTGAAGTTGTTGGTTCATACTCGCCATACGCGGGTGTGAATAATATTGTATTTACTAGCTCTGCATTAAAATCAGCTGCAACTAAATCAGAACGTGGTGGTTATGGTGCAGCAATGCGTGCATCGGTGACTAAAGTTGGTAGTGACATTCAAGTTACTTACTCAAATCCTGTTTACTGGGCAAATGCTTTCCGTATGGCTAGCAACCTGGACGGTGTGTCTACAAAATTAGCAACAGCACTTGGTAAAGAAAAACAATTTGGTACAGGTGACAAAGAATTAACAGCTAAAGACATGCGTAAATATAACTATACTATCATGATGGAACATTTCGATGATCCTAGTGATTTAGGTACTCACGATAGCCATGCAGATGCCGTTGCAACCGTTGAGAAAAACCTGGCTGCGGGAAAAGCGGGTACGTCACAAGTTTATAAAATCAGCCTGGGCAAAGACACTGAAGGTACGGAGATGACTTTGTTTGGCGTTGCACTTGGCGGAACAGGCCCTGACGACTGTAGTAGTGACAAATACATCATGGATAAAATTGACAAGAGTCCTATTCGTCATTCAGCTCATCTTCCATACGAAATATTAGTCTACGGTGATGACGTTGAAGCATTGTTCGGACGCTTTCGTATTGCAACAAGTTGGCCTCATCTTCCTATGATGGCAAGTGAAACGGGTGCGACATTTATGAGCATCATGTGTGCACCTGGTTCAATCGAAGATGCACTAACTGCTGTTGGTGGTGGTAGTTCAGATGATTTCTAAGTAAGTTT
>CAZCOZ010000052.1:6715-14557 GCA_964500555.1 uncultured Thiotrichaceae bacterium
AATACGAGGTAAAAACATAACGACCGCCAATAAAGCAATCGCAATTAAAATATTATTAATAAAACCGTCACCACCACTCAAGGCTTCCCTGCCCGCAAACCCTACATAGGTATAAGCAATGGCACCGGGTAACATAAAAACAAAGGTCGCTATTAAATATTCAAAAAAACGAATTTTGGTTAATCCTAAGGCGTAATTTAATAAATTAAACGGGAACAAAGGAACCAGGCGAACAAATGCAACAAACCGCCAGCCTTCTTTTTCAACACCCGTAATTAATTTTTTTAATGTTCCACCAGAACGTTTAGATACCCAGTCTGAAGCCAGATAACGTGAAATAAGAAACGAAAGTGCCGCGCCAATACTTGCGCCTGTAATATTACAAAACGTGCCAATAACAGGGCCAAAGATAGCGCCACCCGCCAACGTTAAAATCGAACCCGGTAAAAACAATACCGTTGCTACTGCATATACTGTTATAAATAGAAACGGTGCCCACCACCCTGCACCATCAACCCACTGTTGTAATAATTCAATGTTAAATTTATCACGGTAGTAAATTGAGACGGAGATTGCTACCAGTAATATTATGGCTATAACACTTTGTAGTAGGCGCTTATTCATTTATTTGTTCATTATCATTTACGACGACGATCCATAGCGTCGATTCAAAGCATAATCAGTGATTTTACCAATGAATGGTAGTAGCAATATCTTATGCAAATACACTACCTGATTGGGTTTATTGTATTGGTGAATGCCAATATGCATACCTTCATGACCTGCGCGAGGTTGCGCACGGTAAGTACCAAACAAACGATCCCACCAGGGCAGACTAAAACCAAAATTACTATTGGTTTCATCCGCTTCTACTGAATGATGCACGCGGTGCATATCGGGTGTGACTAAAATCAAACGTAAGAACCGATCAACCGTCTTATTCAAACGCACATTACTGTGATTAAACATGGCTGATGCATTTAACAGTACTTCGAAAATAATAACGGCTATAACAGGCGCACCTAACACAATAATTACAGCAAATTTAATCAGCATTGATATGACTATTTCGATGGGATGAAAACGTGAGCCCGTGGTGACATCAAAATCAGGATCAGCATGATGAACTCGATGTAAACGCCAGAAGGTAGGAACCGCATGCATCATAACGTGCTGAAAATAGATGACAGCATCCATAATAACAACGGCAAGAAGCACTTTAAGCGCGAAAGGAAAATCAACCGTATGACTAATCCCCCAACCATTGTTATTAACAAAAACGGCAACGCCGATTGCTGCAGTTGGAAACAATAAACGCAAAACCACGCTATTTAAAACAACCAAAGCGAGATTATTACTCCAACGTAGTAATTTAGGCACTAATAACAATCTTCGTGGCGCTAACAATTCCCACATGGCCATAACAAAAAAAACACCGAAGAAAAAACTGAGGCGAATCAGAATTTCGTTTTCAATGATGTATGTTTCTATATCGATGTTTTTACCCTCTATATTTATATACTATGTACTATTTGTATGTACTACCTGCCCAGTTTAGGGCAATTTTGATGAATAGATGTTCATTTTGACATGATTTTTATTGTGATTTCACTTGTATTCAAGCAGGTAGAAAAGGATAATTCACCTCCTTTACTACCCTTGACGACTACTTTCTGGCATAAAATAATTTGTTAAATCTTCAATTACCCAACAAACAAGATAAAACCTACTGGAATAAACTTTATGGCAGCGCGCTCGCTTTGTCTATTGTCGAAGCTTCGCGCACACATAAAAATGGCCCGGCGGTTGTTATTGTTGAAGATGTTACCCATGCCGATATTCTAACCAAAGAGATCGAGTTTTATAAAGATAAAAAACAAACCATTTACCATTTACCTGACTGGGAAACGCTGCCTTACGATATCTTTTCACCGCATCAGGATATTATTGCAGAACGCCTGACCACTTTATATGCGTTACAAAAAATAAATAGTGGTGATATTTTAATTATTCCATTGAATACATTGGTTCAGCGTCTGGCACCACGCAGTTACATTCAGGGTAATATTTTAAGTTTAAACGTTAAGCAGCAGTTAGATATTGAAGATTTTCGTCGTAACCTCGAAGCCAGTGGTTACTCGAATGTAAGCGAAGTCATCGAACATGGTGAATTCGCTATCCGTGGTTCAATTATTGATTTGTTTCCTGCCAGTTCCAGCATGCCTTATCGAATTGATTTATTTGATGACGAAATAGAAAGTATTCGATGTTTTGATCCACAAAGCCAACGTTCTGACAACAAAGTTGAAAGTGTTGAATTATTACCCGCAAGAGAATTCCCCACAGACGAAGCTGGCATCAAACAGTTTCGTGCGCGCTACCGTGAATTAGTTTCCGGCGATCCACTCAATAGCCTTATTTACAAAAGTGTCAGTGATGGCATTATGCCATCGGGCATTGAGTATTATTTACCCGCTTTTTATGCAGAAGATTCACTCGACACCCTTTTTGATTATCTACCGCGCTCGACACTCTATATTGCACCCAGCGAGATAGAGCAACACCTTACTGCATTTAATACGGATGTAGCAGAGCGTTATGAACAGCGTCGACATGATATTGAACGCCCTATTCTAGCGCCTGAACTTTTATACCAATCGATAGATGAAATTGTTAATGCATTGACTGAAGTTAGTGTGATTTACACATCGACAAATAAAAATATCGATGACCAATACAATGCCAAGGTTAAAACACCACCTGATTTAATTTTACAAACACGTTTAGAGGAACCCGCTCAGGCACTCAGCAATTTCATTAGCTCACATAAAGGTCGTATTTTATTTGTCGCTGAAACCAATGGACGTCGTGAAGTGCTAACCGAGTTATTACGCGGCCATCATATTTATCCGAAAGTCTGTCAATCATGGCATGAATTTATTTCCTGTGAAGATACCATTTGCATTACTGTCTCTGAAATAAGTAATGGTCTGGTTCTAACGGAAACTGATATCGCGGTTATTACTGAAACACAAATTTATGGTCAACGTGCGATCCAACAACGTCGCAGAAAAAAGCGTGGACCTGACACCGCGTCGATTGTAAATAATTTAACAGATCTAACAATAGGCGCGCCGGTTGTGCATATCGATCACGGTGTTGGTCGTTATCTTGGTTTAGAAAAGCTTAGTGGTGATGGTTATGATGCAGAATTTTTATTGCTGGAATACGCGGGTGGTGACAAGTTATACGTCCCGGTATCATCATTAAACTTAATTAGTCGGTATACCGGCGCTTCGGCAGAAAATGCGCCGGTACATCGTCTGGGTTCTGATCAATGGTCAAAGGCAAAAACCAAAGCAGCTAAACAGGCACGTGATGTCGCGGTGGAATTACTTGAAATACATGCACGCCGTGCCGCTGTTCAAGGTCGTTCCTATAATATTGATGAAAATGAATACGCCAGTTTTTGCAATAGCTTTCCGTTTGAAGAAACCCCCGATCAGGAAACAACCATTAACGCTGTACTGGACGATTTACGTAGTCCACAACCAATGGATCGTGTTGTCTGCGGTGATGTTGGTTTTGGTAAAACTGAAGTTGCTATGCGCGCAGCATTTGCCGTTGCTAATGCCGGTAAACAAGTAGCGATATTAGTCCCGACAACGTTATTAGCCCAACAACATTTCCAGAACTTCACTGATCGTTTCGCTGACTGGCCAATAAAAGTGGCTTGCCTGTCACGATTTAATACCGCAAAAAAACAAAAAGAAGTGCTTGAGGGTTTAGCCAACGGCACCGTTGATCTTGTTGTTGGCACGCATAAGCTCCTGCAAAAAACAGTCAAGTTTAGCGACCTTGGTTTAGTCATTGTTGATGAAGAACATCGCTTTGGTGTGCGTCATAAAGAATATATAAAAGCCATGCGCGCAGAAATAGATATTTTAACGCTAACTGCTACCCCTATCCCGCGCACATTGAATATGTCACTTGCTGGTATTCGCGATTTATCCATAATTGCAACACCACCAATGCAGCGTCATTCAATTAACACTTTCGTGACACAATGGAATGACGCTTTAATTGCAGAAGCCTGTCAGCGTGAATTAAAACGCGGTGGCCAAATTTACTTTTTACATAACGAAGTAAAAACCATCGAAAAAATCACCCACGATATTCGAACCTTAGTTCCTGATGCCCGCGTTGAATTTGCTCATGGCCAAATGCCTGAACAACAACTTGAACAGGTCATGCTGGATTTTTATCACCAACGTTTTAGTATTTTAGTTGCCACAACCATTATCGAAAGTGGTATCGATGTACCCACCGCCAACACCATTATTATCAATAAAGCAGATCGACTTGGACTGGCACAATTACATCAGATTCGTGGCCGTGTCGGTCGTTCTCATCACCGTGCTTACGCATACCTGTTAACACCACCTGACGCATTGATGACTGACGATGCGAAAAAACGACTGGCAGCCATCGAGGCACTGGAAGATTTAGGCGTTGGTTTTACCCTGGCCACGCACGATTTAGAAATACGGGGTGCGGGTGAATTACTAGGTGAAAATCAAAGTGGTCAAATTTCAGAAGTTGGCTTTACACTTTATAGTGAACTGTTAGAACGCGCGGTTACCACACTTAAACAGGGCAAGGTGCCTGATCCTGATGCACCATTACTATCAGATATTGAAATTGAACTTGGTTCACCAGCGCTTATTCCAGATGATTATGTGTATGATATTCACCAACGTTTAATATTTTATAAACGTATTTCAAATGCAGCGGTTCATGGTTCAACTGAGAAAGGTTCAACTGGAAAAGGCTCGACTGAAAAAGAAACGCTGGACGAAATTCGTGTCGAATTAATCGACCGTTTTGGTTTATTACCGGATTATTTAAAGAACTTATTTTTAGTTACCGAAGTCAAACGTAATGTTGAATTAATGGGTATTAATTCTATTGAAGTTGCTGACAGTGGCATTAAAATTAAATTTGGTGACAATCCCAACATTAATCCCGTTAAACTAATCGAAATGATACAGGTACAAAGCAGTAAATATCACTTTGATGGTAAACACACGTTTCGTATTTTAAACCCTGATGAAGAAATTGATCAGCGTGTTAAACAAATTTATGATGTAATAAACACGCTTAGCTTACAAGATGCCGCTTAATAAACGGACTAAAAATAACACCATTATGATAACAAAACAGATGAAAACCCTTTCTGCTCTCTTACTCCTAATTCTATCTCTCGGTTATGCACAGGCAGAAACGAAGCGCTATGATGTTGAGATTCTTATTTTTGAAGATGCGCATGCAAACTATATTAATAGTGAAGAATGGCGTCAACAGAGAGGTGACTTCAAGAGCTCCTCTAACAAAGCTGCAAATTATTCGCCTATAAAGCCCTACATTCTCACTAGCAGCTATAAAAGGATAAAAGCATCGAGTAACTATAATGTTCTATTTTATGGTGGCTGGCGGCAAACAGGACTAAGCAAGAGAAGCGCTTTTACTATTAGCCTCGATCAACTGAAAAATCGACATAATACTAAATCGGACAATACCATTTCAGGGGACTTAAAACTGGTTCTCGCTCGTTACCTGCATCTTTATGGTGATCTAGATTATCAACGCAGCGACTTTATGGGATCTCGCGCCGAGTACTATCAAGGTAGTAATGGTTTTCCTATAAGCTTCCACAGCCGTATGCGCAGTAAAGAACTGCACTTTGTTGATCACCCATTAGTTGGGATATTAATACAAATTAATCCGGTAAAGAAAAAGGAAGCTACGTCGGCGACGCAACCAACTAAAGAATCAACCAAAAAATCAGTTAAAGAGATAAGTACTAAAAAACAGGCTGGAAGTTAGCTTTGCAGTGGTACAGTGAAATTGAAGTGTAATGGTTATTAAACGCATTTCAAAAAACCAGTTAAAATAAAACTACGCTCGAACAGGTAGACGTCTATCGACACCACAGCGGCGTCCTAAAATATCACTAAAACGTGTGCTATTACGCCGGTCCATTGCATCCTGGCCTCGACGTTCAAGAGTACGTCTTTCAGGACCACTATAATTATTATTATATATTCCCATTGGATCCCCAGTATTTTCTGTTTGCTTTTTTGACATTTAAGTAATAATAGAAGACTTCAGAGAGAATGCAGCATATTCCATGCCAAATAAATTATATTGTATAAATATCAAGATCATAACTTGAAAATATTGTGTTACAAATATTGACATTGCCAACAACTGTAAAGAATCCTGACTTTCTCTTCCATATTTGTCGAAATATTTAATACTTATGAGGATTCTGGTAACACCCAATCTGTACGTGGAAAATGGCAGGTGTAACCGTTTGGAATGCGCTCAAGATAATCCTGATGCTCAATTTCCGCTTCCCAAAATTCTCCCGCTTCGCTAACTTTTGTGACGACAGGCCCTGGCCATAAATTAGATGCATTGACATCATCAATGGTTTTTACAGCAATCTTTTGTTGCTCATCACTAAGATAAAAAATTTCGGAACGGTATGATGCTCCGCGATCATTACCCTGTTGATCAACAGTCGAAGGATCATGAATTTGAAAAAAATAAGCAAGTAATTCTCGATAACTGATAATCGTATTATCAAATTTAATTTCTATCGATTCGGCATGTGAGCCATGGTTTCGATACGTTGCGTTAGGTACATCACCACCCGAATAACCAACACGTGTTGTTTCGACACCAGGCAATTTACGAATCAAATCCTGCATTCCCCAAAAACATCCGCCAGCTAAAATCGTGCGTTCAATTGACATTATTTTCTCTTTTTTCGATGGGGTTAATTAACTTGATTGATATAAGCACCGTAACCTTCCGCTTCCATTTCTGCTAAAGGTATAAAACGTAATGACGCAGAGTTTATGCAGTAACGCAGACCGCCTCGATCCTGCGGTCCATCAGAAAAAACATGACCTAAATGACTGTCGCCACTATTTGAACGTACTTCTGTTCGTATCATGCCGTGAGCTGTATCGCGTATTTCATTAACAAAAGTATTATCAATCGCTTTGCTAAAACTTGGCCAGCCACAACCTGATTCAAATTTTTCAGAAGAAGAAAATAACGGTTCACCTGAAACGATATCAACATAGATACCTAATTCACTATTATTTAAATACTCGCCACTACCCGCCGCTTCCGTTCCACTTTCCTGGGTTACACGATATTGCTCAGGTGTTAAGGCTGCAATTGCGGTTGAATCTTTTTTGTAGTCAGTCATTAGAGTTACCCAATAAACGTTCCTGATAATGTTATCCAGCATTATATGTCGATGTGTTTTATTTTGCTATCTAAACAATTGTTCGATCAACTGTCTTATGACTTTAGTGTATTAGAATGGCGGGAATTATGAAATACATCCTTGTATTTCACTCCTTCGGAGTCGTGCAAAAAGCGCACGTTAAAAATTGTTCCCAACAATTTTTTGAACCCGTAGCGTCTTAAATTCAACACCAGATCAACCAATAAAAAAGGCCAACCGAAAAACGGCTGGCCTTTTTTATTGGGATGGCGGGAACTTAACTGTTAATGTAATTTATTGAATTTTAACTATAATTTATTTTGTAACTTCCTGCAATGTTACTAACAGTGTTACTAAAAACTAAAGTCATGTGCATTATCATTGCTCTCTAGCACCTATACAGCTTTACTATTAGACTACCAATTATGCTATATTAATATTTAATACACGCGGATATTAAGGTAATGTCATGGCAAGAAACACATCGGTTACATTGGGTGAGCATTTTGATGAGTTTGTGCTTGAAAAAATCAATG
>CAZCOZ010000053.1:0-12666 GCA_964500555.1 uncultured Thiotrichaceae bacterium
ATTAACGAACAGCTTTAATAGAAGGTACTGTTGCCACACATGTTGATACCAAAGCATCAATCAACGCTTTAGGTAATTGTGCATTATCGTTTTTTCTAAACGGACTGGAAAAAATCGGACAGTCTAAATGCTCGCGTAAATCAGCGGCGTTATCCATATGTTCATCATTCTTATCATCAAGTGAATTTAACACAACGCCAACGAGTTGAAGTCCACGCAGTTGAATTGCTTCGGCACTTAGTAAGACTTGGCTGAGTGCGCCAAGTTTGTCATCTGCGATAAGTAATACGGGTAGCTGTAATGCGGCAGCAAGGTCTGCGTTGAGTCCGTTTTCAGCTAACGGTGAATAAAAACCGCCGGCACCTTCAACTAAGGTAAAGCCGTTCTCACTGCCATTTAAACAAATGCTAACTAATTGCTCTGTTGTCAAAATCGTTTTTGCAAGGTGCGCTGCGCGTACTGGCGAGATTGATGGCTCGAACCGGTAAGGACAGACTTCAGATAAATCACCCTGGTAATTCGCTGCAAGTTTTAATGCAACAGCATCTTCGGGAATAAGTTCGCCGTTTTGTTTTGAACAGCCTGACTCAATCGGTTTTCTGGGGATGACCGTTATGTCTCGCTGAGTGAGCGCGCGCGCTATTTCTGTACCGACGAAGGTCTTGCCAACATCAGTTCCCGTTCCTGTGATAAAAACACCCTGCATTTTGTACTACCCCAACAATAATTGTTTTGCATGCTTATATTTTTCGGCTGTTTTTGTCACAATTAGGTCGGGCAGTTCAGGCCCTGGGGCGGTTTTATTCCAGTCCAGCGTTTCAAGATAATCACGTACAAACTGTTTATCGAAACTGACGGGACTGCTGCCCGGTTGATATTCCTCTTTTGCCCAGAAGCGAGACGAATCGGGTGTTAATACTTCATCGATCAGTGTTAATTGGCCGTCTTTATCAAGCCCAAATTCGAACTTGGTGTCGGCAATAATAATGCCGCGTTTCAGCGTAAAATCGGCAGCCGTTTTATAAAGCTGCAAACTAACATCGCGAACCTGTTTGGCAATGTCAGCGCCCAGTAGTTCCTTTGACTGATTATAGTCGATGTTTTCATCATGTGCGCCAACAGTGGCTTTTGTTGATGGCGTGTAGATAGCTTCGGGTAATTTATCCGCTAACTGCAAATTCGCAGGTAGTTTGATGCCGCAAATAGCGCCTGTTTTCTGGTAATCCTTCCAGCCAGAGCCAATAATGTAACCGCGTACAATGGCCTCTACTGGCAGAGCTTTTAACTTTTTCACCACCATTGCATGATTGGCCACTTCTGCGCGTTCGCTTTCATCAGGAAGAACGTCTTCCAGGCGAAGATCACTTACTTGATTGGGAATTATGTGCGATAGTTTATCCAGCCAGAATTGTGTCACCTGATTTAGAATAGTGCCTTTGCCGGGAATGGCGGTTGGCATGATTACGTCAAACGCAGAAATTCTATCCGTGGTGACGATTAGCATGTGGTCGTCGTCAATATCGTAAATATCGCGGACTTTGCCATTGTGTAAGAGTGGCAGGCTTTTAATGTGAGTGGTGTGCAGTGTGGCGGACATAAGTTATTCTTGTCGAAATATTGATGGTTTGGTGGCTTATTAAATAATGGCATTTTACGCTAACTGGTAGCGAATAGTTATGACTCAAACAACAAAAGTGGTTAATGTGATTCGTCATCTGGCATTTGAAGATCTGGGTAGTTTTGCGCCTGTATTATTGTCGAATGATTATCGAATCAATTATTTTGAAGCAGCTGATTTTGCGGCGAAAGCCAATGATTTATTACAGATTGATACATTATCGGATGACCTGCTGATTATTCTTGGTGGCCCGATCAGTGTGAATGATGGTGATATGTTTCCCTTTATCGACGCTGAAATTGCATTATTGAAACATCGCATAGCAGCAAATAAACCCACCTTGGGTATTTGTTTGGGGGCGCAATTAATTGCCAGCGCATTAGGCAGTGATATTTATTCGGGAAATATAAAGGAGATTGGCTGGTCGAATTTGTCTTTAACGTCCGCTGGCGAACAATCTTCGCTACGATATTTGCAGGCTGAACACTGTTCTATGCTGCACTGGCATGGCGAGACATTTGATTTGCCTGATGGCGCAGAACGATTAGCCTCCACCGAACACTATCCTAACCAGGCGTTTCGTTACGGAAAAACGCTTGCCCTACAATTTCATCCTGAAGTAAACCAGCATGATATGGAAAAATGGTTTATCGGTCATATTGGAGAAATTTCGCAAACAGAGGGTGTTAGCGTGACACAGTTGCGAGCAGATACGCATCAATACGCTAATCGTCTGGAAGTGCAAAGTGAGTTATTTTTTAACAGCTGGTTGCGTGAAGTCGTTGATGAATAGGTAGTAATTACGGCAGAATCAACTATTGGGAACACTCTTCTATCTGGCTTCAATGCTTTCCAAAAAGCCAGTTTTTCGCTAGAATGGACGGCCTTGCCCGCAATTAATGTGCTGATTAATACGGCTTTTGAGACAACCCTCAAATCGGCAAGCTCAGGCGGATGGGTAAACGCTCGCGCACCTCACAAATCTTGCGCTAATCACCTGATTTTATTGAATAAAGATTAACACTGCGGCGATCACTGTGTAAATAGTGATCGGTTATAGTATGAGCTCAGAATTGAAAGAACAAACAAAAAACGGTGGTCTAGTTGACGGCCTTCCCGGCGCATTTCCGAATAAACAGGGCCTATATGATCCTGCTTTCGAAAAAGACAGTTGTGGTGTCGGTTTTGTTGCGCACATTAAGGGTAAGGCAAGCCATAAAATTGTTACCGATGCAGAAATCATGTTGCAACGCATGGAGCATCGCGGCGGCTGTGGCTGTGAAGCCAATACAGGCGACGGCGCAGGTATTCTGACTGGTATGCCATATGATTTTTGCGTGAAAGTGGCGAAGCAAGATTTAGATGTAGATTTACCTGAAAAAGGTTCTTATGCTGCCGGCAATGTATTTTTACCAACGGATGATGCTGAGCGCGCAAAATGTATTGCAGGCGTTGAAAAAATTATTGCTCAGCAAGGGCAGAAATGTCTTGGCTGGCGTGAAGTGCCGGTTGACACCGAAGGTGCAGATATTGGGCCGACGGCCAGGTTGGCGCAGCCTGTTATTTTGCAGTTGTACATTGCTGCTGGAGAAGTAGAAGGCAAGCCGACGCAGGGTAAAGATTTCGAGCGCGAGTTATATATTATTCGCAAACGCAGTACGCACGAATTGCGCTACGACAAATCACTTGATCAACGAAAAATGTTTTACATTTGTTCGTTGTCACCAACCATTATTATTTATAAAGGCATGTTGAATGCATTGCAGGTAAAAACCTTTTATCTGGATTTGCAGGATGCTGATTACGCTTCGCATATTGCGATGGTGCATTCGCGTTTCAGTACCAATACTTTTCCTTCATGGGATCGCGCGCAACCGAATCGTTACATGAGTCACAACGGTGAAATTAATACCCTGCTGGGAAATCGAAACTGGATGACAGCACGGCAGGGTGTAGTGAAGTGTGATGATTACAGTTGTGAGATTGATAGTCTGTTTCCGATTGCTGAAAATGATTGTTCCGATTCAGGTAATTTCGATAACGTTTTAGAATTTCTATTAATGTCAGGGCGTAGCTTGCCAGAAGCCGTGATGCTAATGGTGCCTGAAGCCTGGCAGTCTGATAAAAATATGGAGCAGGCGAAAAAAGATTTTTACCGTTTTAATTCAGCCATGATGGAGCCATGGGATGGCCCCGCTTCAATTGCATTTACCGATGGTCATTGTATTGGCGCAGTGCTTGATCGAAATGGTTTACGTCCCAGTCGTTATTATTTAACCAATGATGATCGCGTTATTATGGCATCGGAAGTGGGCGTAGTTGATGTTGATCCTGCCGACGTAAAATTTAAAGGCCGGCTACAACCAGGAAAAATGTTCCTTATTGATTTTGATAAAGGCGAATTGATTTCTGACGACGTACTGAAAAAAGAACATGCAACGCAACGTCCTTATGGTGAGTGGTTAAAAAATCAGGAAATAAAACTGGCTGATTTAGCGCGCGCCATGAACTCACAAGCGGAGTCTCACGGATTTGAACCAGAAACCATTATTCCTCGTATGCAGGCGTTTGGTTACACCACGGAAACCATGCAATTTATGTTGCTGCCATTGGTGCGTGAATTACGCGACCCCGTCGGTTCGATGGGAAATGATTCTGCATTAGCGTGTTTGTCTGATAAGCCGCGCATGATTTACGATTACTTCAAACAATTGTTTGCGCAGGTAACCAATCCTGCCATCGATTCCATTCGTGAAGAAGTGGTTATGTCACTGGAATGTTACATTGGTCCCGAAGGTAACTTGCTGGAAACAACCGAGCAACATGCGCATCGTTTGCGTGTACCTCATCCGATCTTAACCAATGAAGAACTGGCTGCGTTAAAACATTTGGATCACCGTGGTTGGAAAACAAAAACCATCGACATCACTTATGATAAAGCAGACGGTGTCGCAGGTCTTGCTGCGCGACTAGAAGCTATCTGTGTAGAAGCCAGTCAGGCGATTAAAGACGGTTATAGTTTAGTTGTTTTGTCGGATAGAAATATTTCAGTAACACGTATTCCCGTCAGTACCTTATTAGCAACCGGTGCGGTGCATCATCATTTAGTTGCTAATCAGGAACGTACGCGAATAGGTATCGTACTTGAAACAGGTGAGGCGCGCGAAGTGCATCAACATTGTTTGTTGATTGGTTATGGTGCAGATGCGATTAATCCTTATCTTGCTTTTGAAGCCTTATTTCAGTCGCAGCGTGATGGTTTGCTGGATGCAGAAAAATACAATGATGAAAGCATCGTTGCGGCGTATCGTAAAGGTGTTGCTAAAGGCATGTTGAAAGTAATGGCGAAGATTGGTATTTCAACATTGCATTCGTATAAAGGCGCGCAAATTTTTGAAGCTGTTGGTTTGGGTGAAGACGTTATCGCGCGCTGTTTCAAAGGCACGGCAAGTAGAATTAAAGGTGTGAATCTTGAAACGTTGGCAGAAGAGTCTTTACGTCGCCATGAAAAAGCTTACCCGAGTCGTGATTTAGTACGTTTGCCGGTGTTAGATAATCCCGGTGATTTCCACTGGCGCAGCGGCGGCGAAGTACATATGTGGAATCCGCAGACGATTGCCAATATACAAACGGCTGCGCGTACCAATAGCCGTGATGATTATAAAAAATTCGCCAAAGTGTCAGATGATGATTCTACACGTCGTGCGACATTGCGTGGTTTATTAAAATTCAAAGAAGGTGCAAACGGTGGTGCTATTCCGTTAGACGAAGTTGAACCAGCAAAAGAAATTGTTAAGCGGTTTGTAACAGGTGCCATGAGTTTTGGTTCGATCTCGGCAGAAAGTCATGAGACTTTGGCTATTGCGATGAATCGCATGGGTGGTAAGTCCAATACCGGTGAGGGCGGTGAAGATGAGAAACGTTTTACGCCAATGGCGAATGGCGATTCAAAACGTTCTGCGATTAAACAGGTCGCATCGGGTCGTTTTGGTGTAACCAACTGGTATTTAACCAACGCAGATGAATTGCAGATTAAAATTTCACAAGGTGCAAAACCGGGCGAGGGTGGTGAGTTACCTGGTGGTAAAGTTGATGACAATATTGCGCGCATTCGTCATTCCACACCGGGCGTGGGTTTAATTAGTCCGCCGCCGCATCATGATATTTATTCAATTGAAGATTTAGCGCAGTTGATTCATGATTTAAAAAATTCCAATCCATCTGCGCGCATTAGTGTGAAACTGGTTGCCGAAATTGGCGTTGGTACAATTGCATCGGGTGTAACAAAAGCGTTTTCTGATCATATTGTAATTGCGGGCCACGATGGTGGCACCGGTGCATCACCGCTTACTTCAGTTAAGCACGCAGGGTTGCCGTGGGAATTAGGTGTTGCAGAAACACATCAAACATTGGTGATGAATGATTTGCGTTCGCGCGTTACAGTACAAACCGATGGTCAATTAAAAACCGGCAGGGATATTACGATTGCTGCATTGCTGGGTGCGGAAGAATTTGGTTTTTCAACTGCACCATTAATTACCCTGGGTTGTATCATGATGCGCAAGTGTCATTTGAATACCTGTCCTGTTGGTATTGCAACGCAGGATAAAGAGCTACGCAAAAAATTTAAAGGTAAGCCAGAGCATGTCGTGAATTATTTGTTCATGGTCGCAGAAGATATGCGTGAACACATGGCGTCACTAGGATTTCGTACGATCAATGAAATGATTGGTCGTGTTGATGTGTTGGAAGCAAACGTTGCAATTGATCACTGGAAAGAAAAAGGAATTGATCTAACGGCGTTGTTAACCCCTGCGGTTAAACCGCATGAAGGGGTTGAAGTGTATCGTACGCAAGCGCAGGATCACGGTTTAGATAAAGCACTGGATAACGAAATTATAAAACAGGCAAAAGCAACGATTGAAAGTGGTGAAAAAGTTTCGATAGATTTGCCTGTGGTGAATACTAATCGTGTAGTCGGTACGATGTTGTCGCACGAGCTAGCAAAAGCACGTCAAGGTCAGCCATTGCCTGACAATACCTTGCAAATAAAATTAACGGGATCCGCAGGTCAGAGTTTGGGTGCCTGGTTGTATGAAGGTGTCACCATCGAACTGGAAGGCGATGCAAATGATTATGCAGCGAAAGGTTTATCGGGTGGACGAATTATCATTTATCCGTCCAGGAAAAGTAACCTGGTTGCAGCAGAAAATATCATTGTGGGTAATACAGTGTTATATGGTGCAACGTCTGGAGAAGCTTATTTTAGCGGAATTGCAGCAGAGCGTTTCTGTGTTCGCAACAGTGGTGCACGTACGGTAGTTGAAGGCGTGGGTGACCACGGTTGTGAATATATGACCGGTGGGCGTGTTGTTGTTCTTGGCGAAACGGGTCGCAACTTTGCTGCGGGTATGAGTGGTGGTATTGCTTACATCTGGGACAAGAATAAAGCTTTTTCTGCACAATGCAATATGGGCATGGTTGAATTAGAAGATGTTTCAGTCGATGAAGATATTGATGAATTAAAAACATTAATTGAAAATCATCTTAAACACACTGGTTCAGCTGTCGCTAAATTAGTGCTTGATGACTGGTCTGCAGCGATTAAACAATTTGTAAAAGTAATGCCAACAGACTATAAGCGCGTTTTGCAGGAAATGGAAAAACAAAAAGCGGTGGCGTGAGCGCGCAATGAAAAATGGAAAGTGAAAAATGAAAAATATAAACCCTAATCGAGAACAATAAGTTTGTTTTTCGTTTATGAGTTTTGTTTTTTACCAAATAAATAATTAAGTTAAAAGAATTTGAATGTATATGTTAAATAAAAGCGAAGTTTCTAAATTTTTCACTTTTCATTTTTCATTTTTCATTTTCTCTTGAAAAGAGAATAGAATGGGTAAGCCTACAGGTTTTAAAGAGTTTAAACGCGAAACAGAAAAGTACCGCGAAGTTAATGTTCGAGTAAAAGATTACGGTGAAATCTTTACTGGTACGCATGATATTGCGCATCTTAAAACACAGGGTGCACGTTGCATGGACTGTGGTGTTCCATTTTGTCAGTCTGAAAATGGTTGCCCGGTAAATAATTTAATTCCTGAATGGAATCACCTGGTCTATACCAATCAATGGCAGACAGCATTAGATCGTTTACATAAAACAAATAACTTCCCTGAATTTACTGGCCGTGTTTGTCCAGCGCCGTGTGAGGGTTCCTGTGTGTTGGGTATTACTAATCCTGCGGTAACTATTAAAAATATTGAGAATGCAATTGTTGATAAAGGTTTTACAGAAGGCTGGATTAATGCCAAACCGCCTGAGAGTCGAACCGATAAAAGTGTAGCAGTGGTTGGGTCTGGGCCTGCCGGTTTGGCTGCAGCAGCGCAACTAAATAAAGTAGGCCATAATGTTACTGTTTATGAGCGCGCTGATCGTATTGGTGGTTTATTGATGTACGGTATTCCTAATATGAAATTAGGTAAAGATGTTGTGCAGCGTCGGGTTGATTTGTTGAAAGATGAAGGTGTTGTTTTTGTTACCAATGCTGATGTTGGTGGCGAAGGTAGCGATGCTGTTGATGTGGAGAAATTGCAAAAAGAAAATGATGCTTTATTGTTCGCAACAGGTGCGACCAATGCACGAAACTTAGAAGTCCCGGGTCGTGAATTAAAAGGCATTCATTTGGCAATGGAGTTTCTAACAGCGAATACCCGTGCTCTTTTAGATTCGGGTCGATTAGATCCTGAACTAGCCGATGGTAACTACATTTCAGCAAAAGACAAAAACGTTATTGTTATTGGTGGTGGTGATACAGGTACGGACTGCATCGGCACGTCATTGCGTCACGGCTGTAAGTCGATGGTTAATTTTGAGTTATTGCCGCAGTCACCAGACGAGCGTGCTGAAGATAATCCCTGGCCATTGTGGCCATTAATTTACCGCGTGGATTATGGTCACGAAGAAAGTCATGAGCGTTTCGGTAAAGATCCGAGAGAGTTCTGTATTCTTACCAAAGAGTTTATCGGTGATGGTGGTGGTAATGTTACGGGTGTGAAAACGGTTGAAGCATCATGGTCTAAAGTTGATGGTCAATGGAAAATGGAAGAAGTAGCGGGTTCTGAAAAAATTTGGCAAGCTGATCTCGTGCTGTTATCAATGGGCTTTTTAGGGCCGGAGCATTATGCGAGTGATGCAGTAAGTATTAAATACGATGCACGCTCAAACTATCAGGCTGAATACAGTAAATACACAACGAATGTTGACGGTGTGTTTGCGGCTGGTGATTGTCGACGTGGACAATCATTGGTTGTTTGGGGTATTAATGAAGGCCGAGAAGCGGCGCGCGAAATTGATAAATACTTGATGGGTAATACTTTATTGCCCTGATATTATATATCGTTTACTGCATAACTTCAGATTTGTTAAGCCGGGCTGGTGTGCGTGTTTTTATAATTTAGTATTCTGCTTTTTGCGTGCTGGTCAAGAAAGTCATTTAGTATATTCTCAGTACCGTTTTCGAAATCAATAAAAGCAAGGTTCAGTGTGTATTCATCCTGTGCAATACGCTGTGCTGAAATGACGCGACAGTTTGAGTATATCTTTTTAGAGCGATTGTCGATGTCTAAAGCTACGATGACTCTGAGCTGAAGATGACGTGTGGCGTGGTTTTGAATTCCACGTGGCTCAATTTCGTCTGCTACCCAGCTATCGCAGCTGATTTTCAAACCGCAGCTAGAGATATTGTTTGAGGTCACGTCTAGTACCATGTCGTTATTAAGAACTAGTTCAACAGCAAGTGGAATCTCATAACGAGGTGACTGACGTCTTTCGTTGGTATTAGGAATGTCTATAATCATCGCTTTAAAAATTACTATTAAAATTTATAATTTACTTTGTATGCCCTTATTTTAGTACAAGCTCATGTAAATAAAGGAAAAAGCTTTAAATAGCGAAAAATTAGTGGTTTTGTGAGAAATCTCACGGCGAAGATACGCAAGCGATTTACAATGCGTCGTTAAATGCTTTTATCAAATATGGTAATATTTCTCGCTTTTTTATACCTGCCTTTAGGAGGATGAAATGTTAGAAGATTTACCCGTATTTAACGATATTAATATTCCACAGTTAATAGAAAGCTATGCCGTGCCATGGACAATAAACATTGTTATGGCGTTAACTATATTCATTGCCGGCAGAGTGGTAATAAAAATATTGGTTAGTATTGCTAAGAAGGTCATGCATAAAGCTGATGTAGATACCATTTTAGTCAATTTTGTTAGTTCTATTTTGCGTACTGTTCTATTGCTTTTAGTTGTCATCGCAAGTTTGAACCAGTTAGGTGTGGATACTACATCGTTGATTGCGCTAATTGGTGCAGCAGGTTTGGCAGTTGGTTTAGCGTTACAGGGGTCATTGCAAAACCTTGCTTCGGGCGTCATGTTAGTCGTCTTTCGTCCATTTGATAGTGGCGATCAAATTGAAGCAGCAGGTGTTACAGGAAAAGTGGAAACCATCGGTATATTTACGACGACACTACGTACGGGTGATAACCGTGAAATTATTATTCCAAATGGTGAAATATTTAGCGGTACCATAACGAATTTATCAGCACGTGATACGCGTCGTATTGATATGGTATTTGGTATTGGTTATGACGATGATATTAAAAAAGCCAAAGATATTATTCGAAAAATACTTGATGCAGATGCTCGTGTTTTAAAAGATCCGGAGCCATCGATTGTTGTTGCTGAACTTGCAGATAGTAGTGTAAATATAAATGTTCGCCCATGGTCTAAAACCGAAGATTATTGGGGCGTGTATCATGATGCGCACGAAAATATCAAATTAGCTTTTGATGCACAAGGGATATCGTTTCCTTATCCGCAGATGGATATACATCAAAATAAAGCTGCATAAATGTGTGTTTTATAAATTTTCACGTTTTACAACGCAAGGTTTCATTATTTTTATTAAAGATATCATAGGAGATATAGAATGAAAAAAAATAGTATATTGTTAGCTGGTTTGCTTGTATTGAGTAGTAGTGCTTTTGCTCATGACGAGCCCGCGCCTGTAGAGGTTAAATCCCCATGGAAAAGCTCAGCTGAAGTTGGTATTGTGCGCACAACCGGTAATACAGAAACTCAGAATACTTCGCTAAAAGGCGATATTATTTATGAAGATGGTCAGTGGAAATACACGGGGCATGGTGAAGCTTTTGGTGCTTCGCAAGAAGATGCCGCAGGTGATTCTGTTGTTTCTGCCGAACGCTATCTTCTATCAGGTAAAGCTGATTATAAGATGAGTGATGTTGACTATGTATTTGGTCTTATTCAATTACAGAAAGATCGTTTCAGTGGTTTTGAATATGAGCATGTGGTTTCTGCTGGTTATGGTCGTAAGATTATAAAACAAGCGGATATGGAACTGGATGTTGAAATCGGCCCCGGTGTACGTTTCTTTAAAGTTGATGGCGGTGAAGCTGATGAAGAAGCATTGCTGCGTTTAGCAGGTAAATACTGGTGGGCGATTACGGATCATTCTAAATTTACTCAGAATTTAACAGTAGAAATTGGTGAAGATCTTACAACCACTACTTCCGTAACAGGATTGCAGGCTAATATTAATTCTTCTCTTGCAATGAAATTAACTTTTACTGTGAAGAACAAAAACGAAGTTCCTGCAGATACTGAAAAAACAGATACAGAAACTGCTGTTACCTTGGTGTATACGTTCTAAAGTAACTTCAAAGTGGTTTGTTGAAGCAAGCTTAAAAAGCACTCCACTGTGAGTGCTTTTTTTTCACTTAAAAGTCTATAATGTGGTACTGATCTGATTTGAAGCGGTTACTGCTTTATCTATAGCAGTTTCAATATTAGGGCCTTTTGCAAGCACGACTCCCATGCGGCGTTGTCCACTTACTTCGGGTTTGCCAAATAAACGAACTTGAGTATTTTCATCTTGCAGAGCAGCGTTTAAATTATTGAACGAAACTTTTTTCGATGTGCCATTAACCAGGATAACACTACTGGCGCTAGATCCATGAAAAGCTATATTTGGAATGGGCAGGCCAAGAATGGCTCGTGCATGTAAGGCGAATTGTGATAAGTCCTGAGAAATCATAGTGACCATTCCAGTGTCGTGGGGCCGTGGAGATACTTCGCTGAAAATAACTTCATCATCTTTAATAAATAATTCAACGCCGAAAATTCCGCGTCCGCTCAATGCATCGGTAATTTTAGTCGCCATTTCGCGTGCTTTATTTAGTGCTGTATAGGACATTTTTTGTGGTTGCCAGGATTGACGATAATCACCATCAACTTGAACGTGTCCGATAGGTTCACAAAAACTTGTACCATTAATATGGCGAACAGTTAGTTGTGTTATTTCATAATCAAAATCAACAAAGCCTTCAACGATAACTTTTCCAGCACCACTGCGACCACCTTCCTGTGCGTAGTTCCAGGCAGTATCAATATCTGTCGGTGTTTTGATGGTGCTTTGGCCTTTTCCTGATGAGCTCATAATAGGTTTTATGATGCATGGTATTCCAATTTTTTCGATAGCAGCATCAAATTCTTTGCGTGTGCTGGCAAATTGATAAGGTGAGGTTTTAAGATTTAGTTCCTCAGCCGCAAGTCGGCGAATACCTTCGCGGTTCATTGTTAATTGTGCGGCACGTGCCGTGGGTATAACAGTAAAACCTTCTTTTTCTAGTTCAACTAACGTGTCCGTTGCAATCGCTTCAATTTCAGGAACGATGTAATCAGGTTTTTCCGATTCGATTATTTTTCGTAAAGCCGCACCATCAAGCATAGAAATCACATAGCTTCGGTGCGCAACTTGCATGGCAGGTGAATTTTTATAACGATCAATGACGATAACTTCTACGCCATAGCGTTGTAATTCAATAACAACTTCTTTGCCAAGTTCACCGCCACCACACAATAAAACCTTTGTTGCAGTGTCAGATAGAGGGGTTCCTATTGATGTCATAGTGTTCTCGTTTTCTAGTGGGGTTAGCGCTGGCAATTCGGACAATAAAAAGTTGA
>CAZCOZ010000053.1:12766-14422 GCA_964500555.1 uncultured Thiotrichaceae bacterium
AATAATGCTTCGCTGGCATAAATATTACCAACACCAACGACCATATGACTATTCATAATAAATGATTTTATTGAGCAGGTGCGTTTTTTAGCTTTAGCGTGTAAATAACTTGCGGTAAATATATCACTCAGTGGTTCAGGTCCTAATAACTTGATGAGTTTATGTTCGTTGATATCATCCGCTGTCCATAAAACACAGCCAAATTTTCTTGGGTCGCGCAAACGCAGTATTTTAATTTTTTTGCTTCTTGATGTGGATACGCAGATGTCAATATGGTCGTGTTTTTCTACAGGTGTTTTTTCGGTGCAGATGCGCAGACTTCCCGACATGCCTAAGTGAATAATAATGCAGCCATTATCTAGCTTTAGGTAAATATATTTTGCGCGGCGACATACCTGTCGAATTTTTTGTCCTTTAGCGAGCGCAGGAAGATTTTTTGGAATAGGCCAACGTAATTTATGCTGACGAATAACGACGTCAGTAATTATTTGTTTCAATATATGCGGTTCAATGCCGCGTCGACTGGTCTCGACTTCAGGAAGTTCTGGCATTAATTTTTAGTAAATTGAAGTGACAATAAACTACTAATAGATCACTAATGGATTAAATATCTCTGTCCACAGAGTCGGTGTCGATTTGACCAGTAAGACGACGGCGAACATGTGACCAGGAAACGCCAATGCTTAAAACACAGGCAATCATTATTCCAATAACATAGGTAATGACACGTTGATTATCTGTTGACAGACCCATGACATCGATAATTAACCAAATAGCTAAACCGAAAAAGGCGATGGCAAGTGCTACGCCGATAAAACCGAGAGAGCCAAAGGTTGCGCGCAATAAAATAACCCAGCCAATTAATAAAATAACACCAATAAACGCTTTAAGCGCAGTGAAATTAGCAAGGTCTTCATAAACCCAGTGGTAGTAAGATATGCCTTCAGGATTATAGGTGGCAAAAACAACAATAAGTGCAAGCATCAGTCGAAACAGAAATCCACCCATGCCAAACTCTCTATTTGATACCATTATTTTATCCTCAGTGTTTTTAAAAGCGGTATGAAACAGTTATTATTCTTGCTGCTATTGATTCAGTTTGACTGAATCAGCAGGGTTGATTAACTGTGTATAGGATTCTATCTCAAGATGGTACTCAAGACCAATGTCTGGTCGCGCGATAATTAACCAGGGTGCTGTGTCTGTTACGATGAAATGGAGTGGTTTGCTTTGTTGTTTTAGGTAAACCATGATTTCGCCTAAATTTTCACGCTGCATATATTCATGTACACCAAATGCTTGACTGTTTTCCCATAACTCAAGCGTTTTTGCAACATCGTCTGGTGGCGTCCCCTGGCTACTTTGCCAACGATTTTTCTCATCTTGCTGGATTGTTTGATTGGGAAGAATAATTTTTTCTATCCTGCCTTCAGTCGGTAACAGATTAAACGCAACGAGCGTACTAAAGTGTGAATTTATAAGTGGATAATAAACATCTTCAATAGTATAAACAGTGTTACCCATTTGAATGTAACGTAAATTTGTAGATGGATTAATGATGCCAAAATGAATAGTTGTTTGATCTAATTGAATGCTTGTTGTTGCGTTTTTCAAACCAATTTTACTGAGGTCGATTTCATCGATCGTGTACTGGCT
>CAZCOZ010000054.1:0-14175 GCA_964500555.1 uncultured Thiotrichaceae bacterium
TTGATGGTGTTTTATCGTATCGCGATAAACTTTTAGCATTGATCGCAGACGTGCCGGGCATCATTGATGGTTTCCGCAAAGAAGGCAAGAGCATTATGTTCGAAGGTGCGCAAGGCACTTTGTTGGATATCGATCAGGGTACGTATCCTTTTGTAACCTCATCAAATACAACAGCCGGTGGTGCATGCACAGGTAGTGGTATCGGCCCTAAAGATTTAGATTATATATTGGGTATTACTAAAGCCTACACAACACGTGTAGGAGCAGGTCCTTTTCCAACAGAATTGTTTGATGATGACAAAGATGATCCCGGTATCGGTCAGCATCTGGCAACAGTCGGCCATGAAGTCGGCGCGACCACCGGCCGTGATCGTCGTTGCGGCTGGTTCGATTCAGTCGCCTTACGTCGCGCTGCACAAATTAATAGCCTGACAGGTTTATGTATAACTAAACTCGATGTATTAGATGGATTAAAAACAATAAGAATTTGTGCCAGCTACGACTACGAAGGTGAAAACTTACACATGCCACCGCTGGGTGCAGATGCGATTGAAAAGTGTAAACCCGTTTACGAAGAGATGCCAGGCTGGTCAGAAGTCACCGTCGGTGCAAAAAGTCTTGATGACTTACCCGTAAATGCAAGAAATTATCTAGACCGATTAGAAGAACTGGTTGGTGTACCTGTTGATATTGTTTCAACAGGGCCAGAGCGTGATGAAACGATTGTTTTAAATCATCCGTTTGGGTAATACCGCGCTGTGTTTTTTTCATTTTACACACAAATGACATTACAAAATTTATTCAAAAAATGTCTGGTTTGACTCAATAATAGAATCGATAGAGGCGGGTTGTAAAATAACGGTAACGCGATTATTTGATTGCGCGGCAAGATTCCACTCTTTTGCTGTTGTTTTAGGAAGTCTTTCAGGATATGGCTTTAACTCGACACTACGCGACTCATTTTCCACTTCTAAAGCTATCCCTTTTATTATCAACGGTCCGGAGTCGGATAAATAATTTGCAAAGCTTAATGATTGATGTGTTGTAGGTGTATCTGTAGGCTGCAGATAGTTACCAATATACTGACATTGTGTAACAGGTAGATTATCTTCTGCAAGAGTATAGTTCCCCATCAGATCTCTATTCATGCAGAATTTTCCTATATGCGTCTGCAAGATAATTTTTCCAGTATATCCCGCGTCCAGCGCTCTTTTTACTAATGCGTCAATACTTTTTATACGATTATCGTTTAACGCTAAGGCATTATAGGGATACTCTATTTTTTTATTATCCGCCCATTGGATAAATTCAGCAATGGTATTTTTATTGCCTTGTCTAACACTATTTAGCTTAACTTTTGCTGGTGTAACTACAACTGTTTGATCTAATGTTTCTGAAGCAGACAACTGTTTTTTCTCGCCAGTAACTTCAGCAGCAGCTTGTTCATTAACGGCTTGTCTATTAACAAACCGTTTATTATCGGTAAGCAAAGTCACATTAAAAATTAGTGACAATAGCAGCAGACTACTCACGATAATTATAGGCGTTAGATATTTATTTTTTTGATTACTGCGCTGTAACGATGCAACATCATCTTGCATTTTTTCTATATTTTTAAATTTTTCTTCTAACTCACCGTTTAATCGATTAAAGATTTCATGACCGACCGATTCGACACCAAGCCACATACTTTTATGTAGTTCTATCGTTTGATCGTCCAGGATTCTCTGTAGATCATCGAGATGAGTATTGTGTTTTCTATGCTCTTCTCTCAAATCTTCTTCAAGTAACTGTTGTTTCGTTTTATCAACACGTTCTGTAGGGTGTGCTGTTTTATTATCGATTATTATCTCATCCAGTTTTTTTGTCTTACGACGATCTTCGATCAAGCCCAGCTTAAATAAAGCCTCTTTGAGGCCAATTGGAGAAATGGTTTTTGGGATAATACCAACAGCACCGAGGGCCCGAGCCTGGCTAAGATACAGGTCACCGCCGCGCGAGGTATACATCATGATGGGAATAACAGCCGTCTGCGAGTTCTTTTTAATATGCTTTACCGCTTCGAAACCATCCATTTCTGGCATCATATGATCCATGAAAATGACATCTGGCTGATGCTCTTTTAAGTAATCAATAGCCTCGGGGGCAGACTCCGTTGTGTCCGCCACCAGATCGAGTTCCTCCAGCATGCGTTTTAATATTACGCGCGCCGTTTTAGAGTCATCTACAATTAAAGCCTGCTTTATCGCCATCGTCACACCTACTGAGTACTCCCATAGATAAAACGGGGAGCGTAGACAGATAATAGTCATTTATAATCGAATAATCTAGACTTCCCCCATGTTGATTATTTTTTGCGTCTTTCGCGTTATTCGAGAACTACCCTTTAAACCTTTTAATTGAACTTTCACATGATGATTCAGGACTAAGCCTATAAGTAGTACTATGAGCAATAAAGTATTGAATCCTGACGAAAAATAGCTATTATTAAGCTTGTGAAACAAAAACACTACAAACTACTGCATTACGTGCTCGTCATATTATTGATGTTTGCACCATTGCGCAGTACGTTCGCAATGGAGTCGTCACATTGTGATATGGATGGCGATATGAGTAGTATGTCTGCGCAGTCTATGTCACCCAGTATGCAGATGAATATTCAAGATAATAGTCGAATGGAACAGACGAAGCAGGAACAGATGAACCATGATTGCTGCTGTTGTGATGATGGTTGTACTAGCAATTGCGATATGGGAACAACGGCTTCACTATTAATGCAGGTTTCGTCCTATTCTCCGGTTTTTATTAATACGGGCAATATTTTTATTTCCTCTCCTGAGCTTCAACTAAGAGTGCTTACGCCTCCGTCTCGACCCCCGCTAACACTTTCGTAAAATTTAAAACGTCCCCGTTACTTGTAACGAAGTAATCACTTCTGGTAAAAAAGTAATAGGGTGTGGATTCATTTTTTACGGAGGTTGGCTATGTGTCAATCAAACTTATGTGGTTTGGACTTAATAAGAAATTTATTGTGTCTGCTTTTATTATTTACTGCTCTATTATTTACCACCAATGCATCAGCATTAAACTTAACTCAGGCAGAAAAGCTGGCGTTAAATGATGATCCGATGGTTAACAGTTATCTTGCATCGTCTCGCGCATTTGAAGAGGAGTCGATAGCAGACAACACTCTACCTGATCCTAAATTACGCCTTGGCATGTTCAACTTGCCGATTGATACTTTCAGTATAACGCAGGAACCAACCACACAACTTCGTCTGGGTGTACAACAGGCTTTCCCAAAAGGCGACAGTCTTGAATATAAACAGCAGCGTTCGCGTTGGTTATCTAAATCATCATTGGCACAGGCGGATGATGAAAATCTAAAAATCATTCGTGACCTACGTGAATCTTATCTGAATTTGTATTATGAAATAGAAGCTGAAAAAGTGATTAATGATAGCCGTTCATTGTTTGAAAGTTTAGTTAAAATCACGGAGGCACATTATGCCGCAGGGCGTGTTAAGCAGCAGGATGTATTACGAGCAGACCTTGAACTTTCACGTCTTGATGATCGTCAGGTAAAAATATTAGGCATGCAGGATGAATACCGTGCAATGTTGGCGCAATGGATTGGTGAGTCAGCGTATGAAGCGATTGATGATAAATTTCCTGCGCTACCCGATCTGCCAGAAGTAACAGACATTAATACAATGTTAACAACGCATCCTGCAATTGACATGGAAACGTCAAAAGTCAGCGCAAGTGAAAGTATGATCTCGATGGCGAAGCAGAATTACAGTCCCGGCGTAAATGCCTTTGTTGAATACCGAAAACGGTTTGGTGATAACCCAAATGGCAGTGACAGAGCAGATATGCTGGCCGCAATGATAACGCTGGATATTCCTTTATTTACGGCTAAACGACAGGATAAACAGGTGGCAGCAGCGATTGAAAAAAGTACGGCAGCAAAATATCAGCGCGACAATAAATTACGGGTATTAAAACGGATGTTTGATAAAGATCAGGCTGCTTATGAACGTTTGGGTGAGAGAGAAAAATTGTATTCTGAAAAATTAACCTTGTCAGCTAAAAATAATGCAAAGGCTTCGCTTCGTGCATATCAAAGTGGTGTCACTGAATTTACAACTTTAATGCGCTCAAGAATTACTGAATTAAATGTGAAATTGGCAGAGCTGCGCGTACGTGTCGATCGCGCGCGTGCCCAGGCACGCCTGTTATATATTATGGGAGAAGCAAAATGAAATCTGTCATAAGCAAATCTGGCGTAATCACCTTGTGCGTTACTTTTTCACTGAGTCTAATAACAGCATTTTCCGCATCAACAGGTTACGCTGCTAAAGATGATAAAGAAGTTCTCTACTGGGTTGCACCAATGGATTCAAATTACCGACGCGATAAACCGGGTAAATCTCCCATGGGAATGGATCTGATTCCGTTTTATGCAGGAGGGGGTGACGACAGTACGGTCACGATCTCACCTACCGTCGTGCAAAACCTTGGCGTAAGGACAAGGGCAGCTGAACTAACGCGATTATGGCGTGGTATCGACACAGTGGGTTATGTGGATTATGACGAATCCAAAGTGAGTTACGTTCATTTGAGAACGAAAGGCTGGATTGAGAATTTAACGATTAAATCCGAAGGCGATCGCGTTAAAAAAGGTGATCGTTTATTTGATCTGTATTCGCCAGAGCTGGTTAATGCGCAGCAAGAATTTGTTACCGCATTATCGTCAGGTAATAAAGGCCTTATTGCTGCATCAAAAGAACGTTTATCTGCATTAGGCATATCAAGAGGCCAGATCAATCAACTCAGAAAAAACAAACGCATCAAACAACGTATTTCAATTTATGCAAAACAGGATGGAGTGGTATCTGATTTACCCGTACGTGAAGGCACGTTTGTGACGCCATCGATGAAAGTAATGACCTTGGGTGATTTATCGAGTGTCTGGTTACTTGCCGAAGTTTTTGAACGTCAGTCGCAGTGGGTAGAAGTTGGACAGACAGCGGAGGTTTCTCTTTCTTATCTCTCAGGAAAAACATGGGAAGGTAAAGTTGAATATATTTATCCTAGTCTCGATCCTAAAACACGAACTTTAAAAGTGCGATTGCGTTTTGATAATCCAGGGGAAAAGCTGAAACCCAATATGTACGCCAATGTAAAAATATACGGCGGTGCAACAGAAAATACCATTGTTATTCCGTTGGAAGGCTTGATTCGTACTGGTAGAGAAGAGCGTGTCATTATCGCTTTGGGTGAAGGAAAATTTGAAGCGCGTAGTGTGACAGCAGGGATTGAGAGTGGTGATTATGTTGAAATTCTCGAAGGCGTTGATGAAGGCGATAAAATTGTTATATCAGGACAATTCCTGATTGATTCTGAAGCCAGTATGCGGGCCAGTTTGATGCGTATGTCAGAGCCAGAAAAAATTAAACCTGAAAAAAATGAAATGGATATGCAAGAAGTAATGGTGGATAAAACCAGTATGGACAAGATGGAGTCAGACAGTGTAAGCGATAAGGGTTTAGGCAACGGGGAAATGTAACATGATTGCAAAAATTATTGACTGGTCAATCGACAATCGTTTTATGGTATTGATGCTGACATTTATAATCGTTGGTCTGGGCATTTATGCGGTTAAACAAACGCCGTTAGATGCCTTGCCAGATTTATCCGATGTCCAGGTAATTATCAAAACCAGTTACCCCGGTCAGGCGCCGCAGGTGGTAGAAGATCAGGTAACTTACCCCTTAACCACGGCGATGTTGTCTGTGCCAAAAGCAACTAACGTACGTGGCTACTCTTTTTTTGGTGACTCTTACGTTTACGTTATTTTTGAAGACGGGACGGATTTATATTGGGCACGCTCACGCGTACTTGAATATTTAAGCCAGGTAAGCAGTAAGTTACCCGCCGATGCACGGCCTGAACTGGGGCCAGATGCAACGGGTGTTGGCTGGGTCTATGAATATGCATTAGTCGATCGTAGTGGCAAGAATGATTTATCACAGCTGCGTAGTTTACAGGACTGGTTTTTAAAATATGAGTTACAAACCGTACCGGGTGTGTCTGAAGTTGCCACCATCGGCGGTATGGTTAAGCAATATCAGGTGGTGCTTGATCCCGATAGTTTACGTGCCTACAACATACCCTTATCAAAAATAAAAAAAGCCATACAGCGTGGTAATCAGGAAACCGGTGGCTCTGTTGTCGAAATGGCCGAAGCAGAATACATGGTTCGTGCGACGGGTTATATTGATAGCATTGATGATCTAAAAAATATTCCTCTGGATGTGAATGACCAAGGTACGCCCATCTTATTAAAAGATGTCGCGCAGATCCGACTTGGCCCGCAACTTCGACGCGGAGTAGCGGAACTTGATGGTGAAGGCGAAGTAGTCGGTGGCGTAATCGTGATGCGTTTTGGTGAAAATGCTTTAACCACTATTAATGCGGTAAAAGAAAAATTAAAAGAACTTTCTCGCAGCTTGCCCGAAGGTGTCGAGATTGTTGAAACTTATGATCGCTCAGTATTGATTAACCGAGCGGTCGATACACTTAGCATGAAGCTGCTGGAAGAATTTATTGTAGTGGCATTGGTGTGTGTCTTATTTTTGTTTCATATTCGCTCAGCATTGGTCATTATTCTTTCGTTACCCGTTGGGATACTGATTGCGTTCATTGTGATGGAACGTTTCGGTATCAATGCCAATATTATGTCATTGGGTGGAATTGCTATTGCAATTGGCACAATGGTCGATGCTGCTATTGTAATGATCGAAAACGTGCACAAACATATGGAACGTCTTAAGGAAGAGGGTGATGAATTAACAGATGCCACGTTTGATGATGAGCGGCGGTGGCAGGTAATACGTGAAGCGGCAAAGGAAGTCGGGCCAGCCTTATTCTTCTCACTACTTATTATTACCTTCAGTTTCCTGCCCGTGTTCACCTTAGAGGCACAGGAAGGTCGCATGTTTTCGCCGTTGGCATTTACCAAAACGTTTGCTATGGCAGGCGCGGCATTACTTTCGATAACACTGGTTCCTGTATTGATGGGCTATTTTATTCGTGGGCATGTCACGCCCGAACATAAAAATCCAATTAATCGTGTATTGATTGCAGCTTATAAACCGTTTATCAATATGGTTCTGCATTCACCAAAACTAGTATTAGCAGCAACTTTATTAATTGTTGCGGTTGGTTTCTGGCCGCTGACACAATTGGGTTCAGAGTTTATGCCTGATCTGGATGAGGGCGATTTATTGTATATGCCAAGTACTTTTCCGTCTGTGTCTGTCGGCAAAGCACAGGAATTATTGCAACAAACAAATAAATTAATTAAGACCTTACCAGAAGTAAAACGTGTGTTTGGTAAAGTGGGTCGTGCAGAAAGTGCAACGGATCCTGCGCCACTCACCATGATAGAAACCACCATTCTTCTCAAACCGCGTGATGAATGGCGAGAAGGCATGACCACGGATAAAATTAAAGAAGAACTGAACGATCTGGTTCAGTTTCCTGGGCTAGCCAATGCCTGGGTAATGCCAATTAAAAATCGTATTGATATGTTGGCAACAGGTATTAAAACGCCCGTCGGTGTGAAAGTCGCTGGCCCTGATCTGGCTGTTATTGAAAGTATCGGTAAAGAAATAGAAAAAGTCCTTAATGAGGTTGAAGGAACAATTTCTGTTTATGCCGAACGTGTAGTTGGGGGGCGTTATGTGACAGTCGATATTAAACGTCGTGAAGCTGCACGTTATGCACTTAATATTGCAGATATTCAGGAAGTGGTAAAAACAGCGCTAGGTGGTATGCGCGTCGGGATGACGGTTGAAGGCCTGGAGCGTTATCCGATCAATATGCGCTACCCACATGATGTGCGCAATTCATTAGAAAAAATAAGAAACTTACCGATAGTGACACCCTCAGGTGCACACATTCCATTGGTTGAAGTTGCCGATATTCGAATCGACAAGGGCCCGGGAATGATTAAAACCGAAAATGCGCGATTGAATGGCTGGATTTATATCGATATCGAAGGTCGTGATTTAGGGTCTTATGTTAAAGACGCGCAACAAACCGTTACCGATAAAATTAAATTGCCGTCGGGGTATTCAATCTCATGGTCAGGTCAATATGAATTTATGGTGCGTGCTGTCGAGCGTCTAACAACGGTTGTACCTATCACGCTGGTTATTATCATATTGTTGCTATATATGAGCTTTCGTAATATGACGGAAGTATTTATTATCCTGGGAACTTTACCATTAGCACTGGTCGGTGGTTTCTGGTTACTGTACTTTCTTGATTACAATCTTTCTGTCGCCGTTGGTGTTGGTTTTATTGCTTTGGCCGGTGTAGCGGTCGAGATAGGCGTGATTATGCTGGTTTATCTTAATCAGGCATTTGAAAAGCATCAAAAAGAGGCGAGTAGAACAGGTGTCGATTTGACAGTTGCAGACGTTCGTTCTGCCGTTATTGATGGTGCACTATTAAGAGTCCGTCCGATTATGATGACCGTTGCCACTATTATTGCAGGTTTATTACCGATCATGTTGGGCGGTGGTACGGGTTCTGAAGTGATGCGAAGAATAGCAGCGCCTATGGTTGGAGGTATGGTAAGTGCAACGATTTTGACATTGGTGGTCATCCCTGCGGTATTTTTGTTGTGGAAAAGTTATGGTTTGAGGCAAGCTGATAGTCACATTTAGATAGCTGACTGTATAACAAGCTATGTTATAATTCTTTTTTTAAAACAATGCTTTGTCATTGTCTAAGTGATGGTGCGTCTATCCATTTTGCCATTTCGGTATGTTTTTGAGCTTCAAATAGAAAGCGCAAGTAGAAAAGGTTGGTCTATAAATAGCCCTGTTAACTTGCAGCTATCTCATATCCTGTTACACAGCTACATTGCTTATCAACCTGTTACCTGGCGACAAGTATTTATCAACAATTTAAAACATATCAATTCATTTCATTTTCAAAATTAAAATTATGCTTAAAAGAATTAAGAAAAAAATCAGTTCCATATTCGGTAGAAATAAACTGGATCAAAGCGAAGCGTCCGAAACAAAAAATAATTTCGTGTCTCACGATAATAACAGCGACGAAAACCGTGGCTCAAATAAAAAGCGCAGGTCGAAGAAAAAATACGCTAAGAAGAAGTACGACAAAAAGGAAAACTTTAAGAAAGACGAGGGTGGAAATAAAAGTCGCAGTAAGAAAAAAGGTGGCAAGTCCTTTTCTAACAAATCAAAAAAAATCAAAGATCCAGAGGCTCAAAATGAAGCTCGTCGTTACGACAATCCTGTCGCCAGTCGAGCATTATTGCTAGAAACAATTACTGAAAACGGCACCATGACACAGTCCGCCGTATTCAAAACTCTGCAAGTTCGTGAGGACCAGGAAGAAGGCGTTAGTCGACGTTTGTCTGCCATGGTACGTGATGGTGAGTTAATACAAAACCGTCGTGGCGGTTATTTACCGGTTGATGAAAAACATTTAACACGCGGACATGTTATCGCACATGCTGACGGTTTCGGATTTTTAGTGCCTGAAGATGGTGGTGATGATTTGTTCCTAAGTGCAAAACAAATGCGTGGTGTGTTGCATGGTGATACCGCGATTGCCACCGTTTCAGGTGTTGATCGTCGTGGCCGTAAAGAAGGCGCTATCATCAGTGTTGTTGAGCGTGCCAATACAACCATAATCGGTCGTTTGTTTGACGATGACGGCGTGACTTATGTGGTGCCTGATAATAAACGCTTAACACAGAACATATTTGTTTCCTCTGACCATCTGGGTGAAGCGGTTGCGGGTCAGATTGTAAAAATTGAGATTACCAAACAGCCAACCAAAAAGCGTCAGGCCGTAGGTGAAATTATTGGTGTGATTGGTGATCACATGGCACCGGGAATGGAAATCGAAGTGGCGATTCACAGTCATGGTATTCCATTTGAGTTTTCTGATGCGACAATGAAGCAGGCAGAAGATTTTGGTGACTCAGTAAAAGACAAAGATAAAAATGAGCGTTTAGATTTACGCAGTAAACCATTGCTGACAATTGATGGTGCAGATGCCAAAGATTTTGATGATGCGGTTTATGCTGAACCACGCGATGGTGGTTGGAAACTGTATGTCGCGATTGCCGATGTTGCACATTACGTTGATGTTAATTCGGGGCTTGATATTGATGCCTATGAACGAGCAACCTCAGTCTATTTTCCGGGACGTGTTGTACCGATGTTGCCTGAAGCTTTGTCTAATGGTTTATGTTCGATTAACCCAGACGTTGATCGTTTATGTATGGTCTGCGAAATGACCGTAAATATGGACGGTGTTATCGAAAGTTACGACTTTAAAGAAGGTGTGATGCGTTCACATGCGCGATTAACCTATACACAAGTTGCAGATGCGCTTGAAGATAACGATGCAGCTAAAGTTGTTGGTGAGGTTTTTCCGAATATACTGGATCTATATGCATTATATAAAGCATTTGCCAAGGCAAGAAAACAACGTGGCACCATTGAATTTCATACTACAGAAACCGTTATTAACTTTACTAAAGATCAACGTATAGAAAGTATTCGACCTGCCGTAGGGAATGTTGCGCATAAAATAATTGAAGAATGTATGGTGTCGGCCAATGTTTGTGCCGCCAAGTTTATTTCTAAAAGTAAACTACCGGCGCTTTATCGTGTGCATGAAGACCCTTTAGATGAAAAAATTGATGATTTGCGTGGTTTTCTGGCTGACCTTAAATTAAAACTGGGTTCGTCATCTGATAAAGTTACCTCTGCTGATTATGCTGCACTAAGTGAAGAAATAAAAGGTCGCGATGATTTTCATGCAATACAAACTTTGATGCTGCGTTCAATGCGACAGGCTGTTTATAAAGCAGAAAGTCTCGGTCACTTTGGTTTGGCGTTAACGCATTATGCGCATTTCACCTCACCGATTAGACGTTACCCTGATTTATTAGTGCATCGCGCACTAAAACATATAATCCGTAAACAGAAAAATTCGGATTACCATTATTCACCTGAAAAAATGGTTCACATGGGTGAACATTGTTCGACGAATGAGCGCCGAGCCAATGAAGCCACGCGTGATGCAGAGTTTGCGCTGAAATGTGAGTACATGCTGGATAAAATTGGTAATGAATATGACGCAAAAGTTACCGGCGTGGTTCCTTTTGGTTTATTTGTTGAGTTAAGCGAGCATTACGTCGAAGGTCTGGTGCATATTACGAGTTTGCCGAAAGACTATTATAATTTCGATCCAAAAGCTCACTTACTGGTTGGTGAAAACCGTGGCCTGGAATATGGTTTGAACGATATAGTCCGTATTCGTGTTGCGCGCGTTAATATGGATGAACGCAAGATTGATTTTGAAATGCTTGATGATAAATCTTGATGGTGAAGTAAAGTGTTTCTTCTTTAAATAACGACTTAAGCGATTCCTGATGGCGAAATCATTTGATGTTATCTATGGTATTCATGCGGTAGAGGCTGCGCTTAGAAAACAGCCTGAAAATGTATTGCAGGTTTATGTGCAGCAGGGTCGAAATGATAATCGAATCAAAACACTGCTCGATATTGCCAAAAATTCAGGTATATCATTGCAGGCTATCAGCAATGAAAAGCTAAAAGAGAAGTGCCCAAAAGCGCGCCACCAAGGTGTGGTTGCAGAAGTTAGACCTTCTAAATCCAGTGTGCTCACACTGGAAGATATTCTCCAAAAAGAAAATTTATTGCTGTTGATATTAGATGAAGTTCAAGACCCGCATAATATTGGTGCGTGTTTGCGTACTGCCGATGCAAGTGGGGTTGATGCGGTAATTGTTTCTAAAAACCGAAGTCCGAACTTAACCTCTGTTATACGTAATGTCGCTAGTGGCGCAGCTGAAACTGTGCCATACATTATGGTGACAAATTTAGCGCGTGCCTTAGACAAAATAAAAAATGAAAATGTCTGGTTGGTCGGCACCAGTGGCGACAGTAAACATTCTCTTTATGAACTAAATGCAACTAGCAATAAGCGTCTTGCGCTGGTAATGGGATCGGAAGGTAAAGGCATGCGGCGTTTAACGCGCGAAGCCTGTGATGAACTGGTTTCAATTCCAATGCGAGGCAGTGTAGAAAGCCTGAATATTTCTGTGGCTACAGCCGTTTGCCTGTATGAAATTCGTCGTCAGCAGTGCGATTAGCTTGAACCTTGAAGCATGAAAACCAATGCTGAAATCCACTTAGTTATTCCTGGCATCTGTGGTCCTGTTGCTGAAGTTCATACTTTAAAATCTAGTGGTGAAATAAAAAAATGGATTACTATTTTATCGAAAGCAGCTCTAGCAAAAGCGACTGGTTTATCAGCAGCTTGTTCATCATCACAAGAATCTGTTTATGAAGTACTAAGCACTATTACAGGGTTACAGTGTGATAATGATTTTCCCGCGGCGGCATTCACTCTATTGGCGAGAGATGAGCAGAATGACAACTCAAGATATTATATGTATGCCGATCCAGTGCATTTGCAGGCAGATTTGGATCATGCTATTTTAACATCGAGTGTTGATCTAAATATCAGTGAAAGTGAATCATCTGACCTATGCGCTATTTTAAATCACCACTTTGAACAAGACGGGCTTGTTTTTGAACGCTTGAATAAAGATGAATGGCTGCTATCAAGTCCTAATAAAATAGAAATGAGTACGACACCACTTTCGCAGGCTGTTGCAAGAAATGTGAATTTTATTCTGCCCAAAGGAAAGGGCTCTGATTATTGGAAAAAAGTACTGACTGAAGCGCAAATGTTAATGTATTCTAGTGATGTTAATAACAGCAGAGAGAATAACGGCGAGCAAAGTATTAACAGCTTGTGGTTTCATGGTTCAGGTGAGTTGCCTATACTTAATACTACTACTGAAAATGCTAAAGTGAGTAGTATTTGTAGTAATGATATCGTCCTAAAAGGTCTGGCTAAGCATATCGGTAGTGACTACATTCGCAGGCCTTTATCTGCTAGTGATTACATTGATTATTTATTGAATAACCACCATGGTAAGGCAAGTTTGTTTCATCTAACAGAGCTTGAGCACCTTATCAATTACACAGATACTAATATCTGGTTAGAACAACTTACCGAGTTACTGGAAAAATGGGTTTACCCGTTAATAAAATTAGCAGGAAAAAATAATATCAAAGTGGTGTTGTATCCCTGTGATAATAAGCAGTATCATTTTTCAAAATATGACGCCATGAAGTTTTGGCGAAAAGCACAACTGGATAATTACATTTCAACTTATTAGTTGTTGCGGGTTAACCGGTGAAGATTAATTTATATCGACCGATACATACATGAATACGACTGAAAAATTACTCTCAAACGATGAACCTGTAGTGCAGAAGTCATCTTTAATTGTGCGTCGAAAATCTGAAATAAGTGAAGAATTAAGTAATAGTGAGCTACATCCATTACTTAAAAAAATTTATGCTAATCGAGGCGTAACAGCGTTAAAACAGGTTAAATATTCACTGGCGAATTTGATTGATTTTTCTTTATTGAAAGATATTGAAAAAGCCTCGGCTATTGTTGCTAAAGCCATTATGCAGCAACAAACAATTATGGTTGTTGGTGATTTTGATGCTGATGGTGCGACATCCTGCGCGGTAATGTTACGTTCGTTAAAAGGGTTTGGTTTAGAAAAAGTTGATTACCTTGTCCCTAATCGATTTGATTTTGGTTACGGTTTAAGTCCTCAAATTGTTGATGTTGCAGCAGAATCAAAACCTGATTTGATTATCACTGTTGATAACGGTATTTCAAGTGTCGATGGTGTTGAACGAGCAAATGAATTAGGTATACAGGTAGTAGTAACAGATCATCATTTAGCAGGTGATGTGTTGCCAGCAGCGGAGGCAATTGTTAATCCCAATCAACCAGGGTGTAACTTTCCTGAAAAAAGTATTGCCGGTGTTGGTGTGGCTTTTTATCTGATGTTAGCAGTACGTGCCAGCTTGCGAGAAACAAACTGGTTTGATGAACGTAAAGAACCCAATATGGCTGCTTTTTTAGATTTAGTTGCTTTGGGTACGGTGGCAGACGTAGTACCACTAGATGAAAACAATCGAATTTTAGTCGAAGCAG
>CAZCOZ010000055.1:0-14138 GCA_964500555.1 uncultured Thiotrichaceae bacterium
AGAGTGTAGTGTGAAACAGGATTATACAGAATTAAAGCCAGAGACAATATTGTCCGCGGTAGAAACATTAGGTTACGAAACCAGCGGTCGAATGCTGGCATTAAATAGCTATGAGAATCGTGTGTATCGATGTGAGTTAGAAGAAGGTGGCGCAATTATCACCAAATTTTATCGCCCATTGCGCTGGAGTGATGAAGCAATACATGAAGAGCATGAATTCTCGCAACAATTAATCGAACAGGAAATTCCCGTGGTGGCACCTATCGAAAAACAGGGTGAGACATTATTTGAATATCAGGGGTTCCGTTTTTCTATCTTTCCGTTGCGTGGCGGACGTTGGCCGGATTTAGAAACACGTGATGATTTAAACTGGATGGGGCGATTTATTGCGCGAATACACAATGTCGGTCGCACATCATCGTTTCAGCATCGCCATGATATTGAAATTGATCGAATGGCGAATCAGTCTGCGCGTTTTTTACAGGAAAATAATTTTATACCCAGCCATTTAAAAATTGCCTATGAAACATTGTCCGTCGATGTGATTAAAGCGATACAGGCTGCATTCGAGCGTTGTGGAAACTATCAATCTTTACGCTTACACGGTGATTGTCATCGCAGTAATGTATTGTGGACCGATGACGGCCCACATTTTGTAGACTTAGATGATTGCTGTAACGGGCCGGCAATACAGGATTTGTGGATGCTGCTATCTGGTGAGCGTCAGGAAATGACCGAACAAATGTGCGACTTGCTTGAAGGTTACGAAGAGTTCGCCAGTTTGGATATGAGTGAGTTACATTTAATAGAAGCATTGCGTAGTTTACGAATGATGCATTATGCTGCATGGTTAGCGCGACGTTGGAATGATGCGGCTTTTCCGTTAGCGTTCCCCTGGTTTAATACCGACCAATATTGGGAGCAGCATGTTCTGGAGTTAAGAGAGCAGTTGTCACGTATGCAGGAACCCGCATTGGTAGTGTGAGTGTTTGTTATTAGTGTTTGTTAATAGCGTACGCTAAACTGTGTTTATATTTTTTAAGAAAAAATGAGAGAGTTCAATTATGAAAATCAGTATTATCAGTGGCAGTCACCGCAACCCATCGCAAAGTGAAAAAGTGGCGCGTTATTTAGAAAAAACATTAGCGAGTGATTTTGATGATATTGATCCGTGGGTTTTTTCGTTAGGCGATAATCCTTTGCCACTGTGGGATCAAACTCTCTGGGAAGATAACGAAGAATGGAACCAACGTTTAGCACCGCTAAAAAAACAGTTAAGTGAAAGCGATGGTTTTATTTTTATAGCGCCTGAATGGCACGGTCAGGTGCCAGCAGGATTAAAAAATTTCTTCCTGTTGTTTAATCGGTTCGAATTAGGTCACAAACCAGCATTGATAGTTGCTGTTTCATCTGCTGATGGTGGTGCCTATCCTGTTGCAGAATTACGCATGAGTAGTTATAAAAACAACCGCGTGTGTTACATGCCAGAGCATTTAATTTTGCGTAATATCGAATCCATTTTAAATGAGAATGCAAAAGATAATAACGAAAGCGCAGATGGTTATTTTAAGGAACGCATCAACTGGAATCTGGAGCTTTTGCGTGGTTATGCCATTGCGCTAAAATCAATGCGTGAATCAACCGAAATTCATCACGAAAAATTTAGCAACGGTATGTAGTCGGCATAGATATGGATCGAGTTGCGCTGGCAATTACTTTTCTCGTCGTTATTGTTTGTGGCGTAATTGTCTTTCTTCGTGTTTATTATGGCAACCAGCCATGGAGCCTTTAATCGGCTATAGAAATCCTCTGTAGCTGTAGAAAGTAATTGTTTCTGTTAAAATACCGCTGTTTTTTTATATCAATTCATCAGGCAAATACTATGCAAATCGAAGCAAATTCTGTGGTTACGTTGCACTACACTCTTAAAGATAATGACGGAAAAATTATCGATCAGTCAGATGATGGTAGTTTTTTATATTTGCATGGTGCGATGAATATTATTCCTGGTCTGGAAAAAGCATTAACAGGAAAAGTTGCCGGAGATGCACTTGCCGTTAATGTTTCACCCGAAGAAGGTTATGGTGTTAAAGAAGCGGATCGTATTCAGGAAGTGCCAAAAGAAATGTTTGAAGGTTCAGAAGAGATTACTGTAGGCACACAGTTTCACGCGCAAAGCCCAGATGGTCAGGCAGTCGTTGTAACGGTTGTCGAAGTGAAGGATGAAGTGGTTGTGATTGATGGCAATCATGCACTGGCAAGTGTTGATTTAAATTTCGATGTCAAAATAATGGATGTGCGTGAAGCTTCAGAAGAAGAGATTGCGCATGGACATGTTCATGGTGAACACGGTCATCAGCACTAAATACTAATCAGTCTATTTTTTATCCGATGAGTCTTCTTCAACTTTTAAGTGATGAAGACTTGCACAAACTATTCTACAGTAAGACATCCAGCATCCACGGCACAGGTTTATTCGCACTCTCGAATTTCAAACAGGGTGACTACATGGGCGAGTATGACGGCCCCGTTGCGCAGCAAGATGGAATGCATGTGTTGTGGATAGAAAAATATGATGATGTATGGATGGGGCGTGATGGGAAAAATTTGCTGCGTTATTTAAACCATAGCAAACAGCCACTCGCAGAATTTAATGATTTTGAATTGTATGCTTTAGTCGATATTAAAAAAGACGAAGAAATAACGATTGATTATGGTGAAGCTTTCTGACAAGTTTTCTTAAAGAAAAGACTATTTAGAATAGCTGTGGTTGTGGCTGATATTGAAGTAACTGTTTGCAGGTATTGCAGTAATATTGATAACGACGTTTGGTTATTTTATTGTGTCTAATCAATGTGAGTTCATGTTTCTGACAACTACAACGGTAAGTATATAGCGATAGTTTTTTCGTAGGAATGCCGGATAAGTCGTAGTTTGCGGTAACACTTGCATCGGCATCAAACGCTTTCATTACGGTTTTCCATTCTTCACCATGCGGTTTTATCTTATTTAATCCATATAAAACATCAGTAACGTAATGTGCCACTTCATGTGGTACGGTAACGTTAATATTATCCTCAAAGAATTTTGAAAATATGTAAGGGTTGTAACGTATTTCGCGGTGACGTCGTTGCGTGCGATACATGCCTGCAGTACGACCTTTTAGATTAAATGAAATTTCCACCGGCCATTTTTTTAGATGATTTTGTATATCAAACAAATCTTTTGCCCGTTGGATATAAAGGTTTGTCTGTGTAATAACTTGTTGCTGCTGTTCTAATGACAACGGATCAATAGTATTGGTGGTCTGTGGCATACGCTGAAAGCAATTAATTTTATTAGAGTGTTTTTAAGCGCGTGAGACAAACTCACGTGTTTCCGTGTTGACCTTAATGATTTCACCTGGTTTTAAATACTCCGGTACCTGTACGACTAAACCAGTCGACAAAGTAGCGGGTTTGGTTCGTGCAGAAGATGAAGCGGCTTTCATGCTTGGTGCGCATTCTGTTATCTCAAATGTCATAGAGGACGGTAATTGAATACCAAGCAATTCGCCGTCGCTGACTAATGCGTCTAGGCCTTCTAAGCCGTCGTAAAGAAAAGTAGCTTCATCACCCAGTGCCTCAGAAGATAAAATAAATTGATCGAAGCTTTCGCTATCCATAAAAGTGTAGGATTCACTGTCATGAAAAAGTAATTGTACGGAGCGGTGCAATACTTCTACAGGTGTAATGACTTCATCGCCTTTGTAACGGCGTTCAAATTTTTGTCCGCTGCTAATATCGCTGCCAGTTACTTTATATAACGTGCTACCTGTACGTGACGACGGGGATTGTACAAAAACTTTTTTAATAACAATCTTTTTGTTATCCTGCTCGATAACCAGACCTTTTTTTATTTCGTTAGCTTTCATGATTCTGTTTTCATGGTTTAGTCGTATCTCAGGTTCAAGAGCGTTCGAGAAAATTAAGGCTTTAATTTATTCATTGTGGTGATTCTGTGCGAGTTAAACATATTTTTATTCCAGATGCTGAAATAACAATCAAGGCTGTTCGTTCGCAGGGTGCTGGAGGCCAAAATGTTAACAAAGTTTCTACTGCGATTCATTTAAAGTTTGATATTGCGGCATCAAGTTTGCCTGATGGTATTAAGCAACGACTGTTAAAACTTAATGATCAGCGTGTGACGGATGATGGCGTTATTAATATAAAAGCACAGGAAACACGGAGTCAGCTAAAAAATAAACAGCAGGCTTTAAGGCGGTTGCAGGAATTTATTGCGCAGGTGTTGGTAATTCGTAAAGTAAGAAGAAAAACGAAGCCGACCAAAGCGTCACAAAAAAGACGGTTGGATACTAAAAGTAAACATGGCGCGTTAAAAAAATCGCGGCGCGACTACGATGATTAAAGGGCGATAATTAAAGGATGATGATTAAGGAATGACGGCTAAAAATAAGGGGTTGATCTGAAATCAGCTTACTCAGAAACCTTCTTATTCAGAAACCAGGCCCGACCCTAAATAATTTTTCGCATATAAATGCGTGGGTATTTTGTCCTTAATTTTTTCATGTAATTCAGGCAGGCGAGACCAGTGTACGCCCTGTTTATAATGATGCGCAGTATGGTAACCAAGGTTGCCTGTTAATAAATTATAGATTGGGCTCATATTGTTGTATGAGGCCTCAAAAACATTATCGACATCAAGACCGGCATGGTGAGAATACGTTACCCATGCAGTGAAAATCAGGCTGCTTATCATTGGTAAGACAAAACAGAATAGAGTAGGTACGGGTTTGAAACAGAATAAAGTAAAAACCAGAAAAAACGTAACGGCGGTTGAATACAGGAAGATTTTCATTGGTTTTGGATGGTTTTTGCCTACCTTGTAGCCGCGGTAGTAAGCAGTAAGTGTGACTTTCAGCGTATATTCGATCTTTCCCATTGGCTTGCCATTTTTACGTTTCCAGCGACTTTCATCCTGACTTTGATCCATGTAATTATGGTGGTGACCAAGCACATGATGTAAAACCCAAAGTTTCGCGGTTACGCCAGTGTGTAACGCGTAGATTTGCTCAAGTATGCGATTAAGAATCGTGTTTTTGAATGTTGGCGTATGTTGATGGTGATGATTCCATGCACAGATAACGCCTTTAGGCCAAAGCATTATTAACCAGAATGTTAGCAATAACCAGATATTGTCGAGTATAAAGTAAGCAGCAAAATCGATTATTGTAAATAAGCTGATGACTAAAACAGGTATTCTATCGGCGCGGTGTCTGAACAGTGATGAAATCATAATAGCGGTGTACTCACCTGAGAGAAAAAACGGTAAAGGAAGTAGCGTCTGTAAACATGGTTATTTTGTAAGCCCTTTCCTTATTATGGTGCTTTCTTATTATATTTTGCTTCTTATTATAGATTAAAGCATAGTTGAGATTAAAGGCAAATTGAAAAAACGCGGAGAAAATGCGGATTCAGCGGTTTCTTCTTAAAAGCGACTTAAATAACTGGAAACAGATTATCCCTATAAACGCATCGAATATCAATACTTATAGTAGGTGAAAGGTTTGCTCAGTATGGTTGTCGAACCAGTCGAACAATCGGCTAGAAAGGTGTTTTATTTGTTCAGGTCTATATGCTATGGGTTTGACCGCTCCCCATACAGGCGCTGGCCAGCTGGCATCCGTTTTAAAACGTGCAATATGATGAATGTGCAATTGTGGAACCACATTGCCTAATGCGGCGATATTTAGCTTATCGGGTTGAAACAGGTCCTCAAGGCATTGACTAAAAAATGCAGATTCATTAAGTAATTGTTGTTGGTCTAGCGGATCTAACTGGTATATTTCAGTCGCGTTCTCGCGTTTCGGTAACAAAATAAACCATGGGTAGTTTGCGTCATTCAGTAGCAGTAGCGCACACAGGTTAAACTCGCCAAGAACGGTGCAGTCTTTTTTTAGTTGTGGATGCAGCGGTATCATTTGCTGTAAGTTAAGAGTTCGTACCATTGTTGTGAGTCTAACAATTTATCTCAATCAATATCGTCAAAACAATGTAAAGCAGAATCTGACAGGATAAAAAATTATGGCAGCGTGGCTAAAAAGTAAGATTATCGAAAAAATAACATGGAATGAGCGTCTGTTTTCATTGCGAATTCAGCTGGGTTCCGCTGTGGATTTTGGTGCTGGTTTTATTGAATTCAATGCAGGTCAATTTGTTCGCGTGGCACTTGAGATTGACGGAGAACAAGTGGCTCGACCTTACTCTTTGGTGAATACGCCTGATGATGACGCGCTAGAAATATATTTCAATATTGTGCCAGAAGGGCCGTTGTCACCAAAGTTGGCCGAACTAAATGTCGGTGATGAAATCCTTGTTACTGACAAAGCTAATGGCTTTTTAACGGTAGACGAAGTGCCTGAATGCAAGCATTTATGGCTATTGGCGACAGGGACAGGTGTCGGCCCTTTTTTATCCATTTTAAAAACAGAAAAAGTCTGGCAACGTTTCGAGAAAGTAGTGCTGGGTTTTTCAGTTAGAGATACTTCAGAGTTATCCTATAAGGAGACGATTTCAAAAATAGAAAAAAATCACGCCGAACAGTTTGAGTTTGTGCCCTTTATTACACGAGAGAAAGTAGAAGGTGCAATGAACTGCCGAATTCCGGCCAGTATTGAGGATGGTTCTTTAGAAAAAAGAACAGGTATCAATATTAATCAGGATTCGCATATCATGATGTGCGGTAACTCGGCGATGCTGACCAGCGTCACAGAGTGTCTGGAAGATCGCGGTTTACGCAAACATCGCCGCAGAGAACCGGGGCATATTACGACGGAAAAATATCACTGAGTACCTTCTTTGACTATTTTCTTTTAACAAGCTAAATATTTTCTTCAAGAAAATGCTTGAAGTTATGTGCGTCAATAATCTGCGTACCATCACAGTTAAATTGCATACGAACGATCCCTTGCACAATGCAGATAGTGATATTTCGCAAATAATATTCTTCAATATCGCGTAATTTCCCTACGGTAGAGAGAACGCTGGAAATATTTTCAGGCTCCAGAGGTTGCCATTGTTGTGAGCGACGATTCAAAATATTTTGCCAGTACGAAGGGATTTTTTTGTAGTGTTCGCTAGCACGTAAAGTGGTATATAACTCACGCATTAACGCCACTTTATCGGTGTAGCTAATGTGCGGGAAATGACGTTCGATATAGTCTTTATCGGCAATTTTCTCAGCATCATGAATTTCCTGCCGTAATGGGTCAAACACCGAGTCAGTACGAATTTCTCCACTATTGAAACCAACAAAAATTCGATATATGCCGCGGTTCAGCATAATTTCTTCCAGATTGGGTTCCAGTTGATCAAAAATGCTATCGACTTTGCTGTCGTAGCGCTTTCTTAGTGTGGCGCTTTCTCGTAGCGAGGGGTCGCCCTTAATACCAATGAGCAACTGGTCTGCATTCAGCCCCGCCGCACTGACGATACTTTCTTGTAAGATGAGCTTTTCAAGTTGCTCTTCTTTATTATTCTCCACGTCTAACTCCCTTATTGATCTCAATTATTTTATTTATGTGACATTATCGACAGTCGTAATTGTAGTTTGTTTAATTTAAATAGCCTAAATTAGCTAACTAAATGTAATAATAGCGAATAATGAGAGCCGGTTGCTTAAATTGGTTATAATGGAGCCAAAAATAAGCTAAATTGTAAAGTCCTGGCTGATGTATTGCAGCGTGACGTATTGCCGGCAGGGCAAATTGCAGTAGGACAACTGAATGACTTTCACTAAACGAACACAATAACGTTATCCTGCTGGATGGTTATTTGATTTTGTTGTATTTAACTGGTTAAAAATTATGTATGAAGCATTTTACGGTTTTAAGGAAAAGCCGTTCTCGATGTTGCCGGATCCAAGTTTTTTATTTTTAAGTAAAAAACATCGCGCGGCACTTACTTTACTCGAATACGGTTTAATGAACCAGGTTGGTTTTTGTATCCTCAGTGGTGAGCCGGGTACAGGGAAAACAACCATTCTTCGCGCGTTATTGAACCGAGTCGATGATAATGTGAAGGTCGGGTTAATCAGTAATACACATCAATCTTTTGGTGGATTACTGGACTGGATTTTATCGGTTTTTGATCTACATAAAGCCAATTTAACGCATGTTGAAATGCATCAACTATTTGTTGATTTTCTGATCGATGAATTTGCCAATAATAGACGTGTGTTGCTGATTGTTGATGAAGCGCAAAATATGGATGCTGATGCATTGGAAGAGTTACGCATGCTCTCCAACGTCAACACAGAAAAAGACCAGTTGCTGCAAGTGGTTCTAGCGGGTCAGCCGAAATTAAAAGAAAATTTACGCAAACCTGAATTAATGCAATTCGCGCAAAGAATTGCAGTTGACTACCACCTGCACTCATTAAGCCTTACCGAAACCTGTGGTTATATTCAGCATCGTTTGGTCGTTGCGGGTGCCGAGCGCGACGTGTTTACCCCAGAAGCCTGTGAGCGCATTCATTGTTACAGTGGTGGTTCACCGCGTTTAATTAATTTGCTCTGTGAAACAGCACTGGTTTATGGTTTTGCCGACGAGACAGAATTAATTAGTGCAGACCTGGTTGAGGAAATGGTGCAGGAACGCATGGAAGATAGCGTTGTTCCTCTGGTTAATCTTGATGGTGATAAAGGTGCATCAAGTAAAAATAACGAACAATTGGTTAAAGATTTTCCGTGGATAAGACCGGAAGGTGGTACCAAAGGTTTAAAGCCAGAAGTAAAGGCGCGTTTGGACGATGTGCGGAAAGCGAAAAACGAAAGTGAGTCAAAAGTGGGTGCATCGAAGGCACCAGTTGCAGCGTTGTCTGGGCAACAGTCAGTTGAGCCTGAATTGCCCCTTGCTGATAACTTGATTGCACAAGATGAAGTATTGGGCGCAAAGGTAGTCGCAGATATTACCAATAAACAGACAACGGGAGCTGTGCCTGCTGTTGGCTCAGCGCAAGTGGATATTGCATCAGTAGATTTGAAAAAAGAAAAGATGCCTGTAGATGAGCATATCAATACAGACAAAAAGCAAACTAAAGCTGAATCAGTGGCAACCGATTCGATGCGGGCGAGTGATGCGTTGGCAAAAGAAACGATTGCTAAAAATCAAATTAATGAAGCGATGCCTAAGAAAAGTAACATCCTGAAGTATGGTGTTTATGCGGGGGTAATTGCACTGGGTCTGACTATTGTTGCACTATTTTTTAGCGATAACATGCGTGATAGCGGTGCGTTTGAAGGAATAAAAAAGCAAGTCGGTCAAGTCTTAAATAAGAACGGTTTAGATGAAAACAAACTAGATGGTCAGGGTGTTTCGAGCGCTAACATAAACACTACTGATGCCGTTGAGCAGAAAATAGAGGAAAAAGAGAATACAACTGAGCAGGAAAAGTTAGAAACAGAGAGTCAAAAAAAAGAAGAGCAGGTAAAGCTGGCTAAAGAGAAAGAAGCAAAAGCAGAGCAGGACAGATTAGACAAAGAAAAATCAGACAAGGAAAAATTAGCGCAAGAGAAAGCAGAGCAGGAAAAACTAGCAAAAAAGCAGGTAGCAAAGGAGCTGGCAGTAAAAGAAAAAAAACGAGAAGCCAGAGAGCGTGAAGCCAGCGAAAACAGAAAAATTGCGCAACAGATACAACAGCGTGAAGCTGAGTTGGAAGCGAAAGCTGAAACAAGACGTCTTCAACTTGAAGTTGCTAAACTTGAAAAGTTGAAGCGTGAACGTGATGAAGCTGAAAAAAAAATTCAACGAAAGCGAGAGACGGAACGACTGGAAAAAGAGTGGCTAGAAAAGCAACGGGAAAAATTGCGTGAGGCAGAGGCGAATAATAAGAGTGCGTCTGATGAAACTTTTGTCAAAGCACCCAAAAAAAAGTTACCTTCAAACTGTGAAGGGCCAACAGCCAGATTTAAAGCGGCCTGTCGTTAATTGATTTGATATAATTTTGTGTTGAATTTTTCTACCGGTTTTCTCGCCGAAAAGAGTACATTCAATCTCGCCATTATCCTATCCTATGTCACCTGAGCCAATGTTACTTGCAATCATAGAGCTGGGCGGTTACCCCGACTTCACTTCGTTGTACGAAAATTGTGGATACCAGGTAGTAAAAACGGAGAGTATACGCAAAGCGGTTAAACTAATTCGCCAGCACAAACCCAGTGTAATGGTGGCTGAATTTAATTTTCAGTCGGACTTTCGTGATCGCACTAGCAGCCTGGAAACATTGTTATCAAGCAGTCAGGGTATCGTGGACTCGAAAATGATAGTTTTTTACGAAAAAGAGTACGAGTTACAATATCAACGATTTTTGCAGAGTTTTACTGTCAGTGCGTCATTAACTTTTCCTATTGATGAAACTGAGTTACGGCTAGCATTGGAGCATATATCTAAAAAGGTAGAGTGATTCCCAGATCGATACCTCGCTATATGCGTGTTCCTATTGCGGATAAAATACTGTAAAAAGTAGCAATTATTTTACCTTTTAGTGGTTTCCATTATGCCAAGCAAAAAAGAGCTTGATGACATGCTGATTGACAGCTCGTCATCCGAACAATCAAAAGAAGACATTCAAAAATATCTGGATAAAAAACAGGCACTTTACGATGCACTGGAGGCAAGCGCCGCGCCCATTGATCGTGCTCGCTTACAGCTTGATGTTGCCGAGGCTATGGTTGGGCTGGGTCGCGCGGATGAGTCCTGGGAAAAGGCGAGAAGCGCATTGGATACCTTCGTTGAACTGGAAAAATGGCAGGATGCAGTTGAATGCTGCGATGTGTTGTACCAGAGCGCGCAGCCGGCATCGATGGTGGCCTTAGGCCATGGTGCATGGCTATCGGTGACTTACCCCGTTGATCCCACGTTAACCGTTAATATGATGAGTTATATTGTCGATGAAACGCCAGCGACAGCCGATGGTGCTGCGGTGGCTGCAACCGTTGCGCATTACGTTGCGGATGTTCGAGCAGAGGCAGATAAGCATAAAAGTCTGACTTTCCTTACCAGGCAAATGTTAGCGAATGTTGCTTCGGGGCATTCCGATGTAAAAGATCAGGATGGATTGACCGCGTGGATGGAACGCCTTGAGCTGCTTGATCCTGATGTGTTTTTACCGCGACTGTCACTGGTATTAGGTGCGATTGTCCCCGTCGATGACTGGTGGTTTGATCGTGATGCGCTGCGCAGTAAAATTTCAGAATAGGTTTATTTCATTGTCATCCCCGAATGTTTTTATCGAGGATCTGGCGTAAATAGTAATTATTATCAGTAATTGATCATTAGTATTTGTGACAGTTATGCATAATATTATGAATAATAAAGGGAGACGTTATTAATGAAACGATGTGACTGGGCAAATTCAAACTCACTTGAAATGGAGCATCACGATAAAGAGTGGGGTGTCCCCATTCATGATGATCGCTTACTTTTTGAAATGTTAATACTGGAAAGTGCTCAGTCAGGTTTAAGCTGGGTTACCATTCTTAAAAAAAGAAAAGGCTACCTGTCTGCGTTCGATAACTTTGACGCGAAAAAAATTTCTAAATATACAGATAAAAAAATTGAAAAATTGCTTCAAAACCCTGACATAGTGAGGCATAAACAAAAAATCAGCGCAACAATAGAAAATGCGAAGCAGGTTTTAAAAATTCAGAATGAACATGGAAGCTTTGACGCTTACATTTGGTCATTTGTTGAAGGAAAGCCTATAAAAAATAAATGGAAGCGCGCATCTGATGTGCCGGCAAGTACACCCGTTTCAGAAGTTATGAGCAAAGATCTTAAAAAAAGAGGCTTTAAGTTTGTTGGTCCGACTACCTGTTACGCTTTTATGCAAGCGGTGGGTATGGTAAACGATCATTTGACCTCATGTTTTAGGTATTCTGAGGTATAGCCGCTTCGCAGGCCAGCTAGTTTAAATGTTAGCTATCAAGTGAAAGTTCACTAGTATCAGCAGCCGGTGCTTTCTCTTTGGGCTTTGGGTTTTCGATTAAATCAGCACCCGTTTCGGCCAGGCTAATATCTGAAATATCCTCGATTTTTTGAGCCACGACTTCCCGCGGTTTATCCAGCACATTGCTGCCCACGTCGGCCATTGATAGATCGCTAATATCAGCAATTTTCTGAACAGCTTTCTCGGCAGGGTTTTCAATCACATCCGCGCCTGCCTCCGCCATTGTTATGTCACTAATGTCGGCAATTTTTTGAGTAGGTTTTTCTACCGGGTTCTCTATAACATCTGCACCGACAGGCGCCATGTTGATCGAGCTGGTATCAATACTCTTGTTACTATCGGTTTCGCTGCTATTGGTTTCATTTGTCGTCGTATCACTGGTTGGTGTACCGCTTTCTGAATCGACTTCTAAATTGTCGGCTTCGCTGGTAAGGGCTTCAAGCGTTACCACCAGCCCAACATTTTCTAACGCAGCTTTATATTTTTCCGCAGCTTCAGCATTAATATTGCCTTTGATTACCTTGCGACCGCCAGAAAAATACGGGGCTAATTTATTAGCATCGGTTTTAAACAAAGCGGCCATGTTCTGCATCACAGTCTCTTTGTCTTTACCCGTTTGTAAAATGCCGAAAAACACGACATCAAAAAGTTCTTCACTCATTGCCTAACTCGTATTGCCTGCTTAAATCGGTGCGAATCCATACTCTAAGTGTAGTAGAAAACTAACCGTACTCCACGTTGTTACATAAACCTTTCCCCTTAATAGAAGATGCATGGCTGGATCAGTCTTTCTTCTTCGGCTTGGTGAATTGAACAACATGCGACGTTTTTGGCTCATCAGCATAACGCGGACGCTCATCCATTTTTCCGCCCGCTTCTTCGATAATTTCCTTTTCCCGAGCAGTTATGAGCAAAAAACAATGTTTTAAGTCTTCAATGGTTTGCGTTTTTAAAGGATGTAACCGCCCAGGTGGAGGGGTAGTATCGCGCGCCACAGCGGACAATACCTTGCGTATCGTAGTTAGAATCTGGTGTTCTTTGGAGTGAAATTTAGTACTCATAATGTGGTGTTTCCGCGGCTTTGGGCTAACGGTTATAATGGACTATCATTGGGTCAGCGGCAGTCATGCATGTTTTCACGTCGCGCTCTGCAGAACCTGATATAAGTAAGTTTAACAAATCTGGCGACAGATAGTGCCGACAGAATAGAGATGGGATCGAATTATGCCTTATTATGTTTTTAAAATGTCCACCACAGAAGGTATGGCATTAGTGAAAAATTTGGAGTTAATTGATGACTTTGAGTCATTTCGAGAAGCGAAAAACTTCGCTAAAACACAACGTGCCAAACTGGATAAAGATGACACAAGCGCTATAAAAGTCATGTTTTCCGAAAACCAGCTGCTGGCAGAAGAGCAATTATTAGCCTATCGCGAAAAACCGATTGTTATGGAGCATGAAAAATAACCCCGCGCATTAACGGCAAAACACAGTGGAAGAAAACGAATATAAATCAACCTACAACACATTGACCACGATTTGCTGCGTGTTTGAGAAAGCCTTAACCAATCATCGGGCGAATTGCCATCTGTCGAAACACTTTTGCCTGGCTGACCGTGAAGGATATTCCTGTAAAAACGAACAATCTGCTGCTAGATGTCGCGATATTCTAGAAAAATTACGTGAAAAATCAACATTTGCTTTAAAGTTGTGCGATATTGATGTGCCACTTCCTCATAATATGGAAATTAGAGTGCAAGTTGGTGGTTTGACCGGTTTAGTAAAATCTGTATCTGCATCGGTGGGCAGTGACATTGAGCCCGAGCAGGTCAACGTTACAGCGAAGGTCGATATAGATAATACAATGAACGCAGCGATTGAGCATTTTGGTTCAGTAGATGCTTTACCCTACAGCGAAATTATGCAGTCAGTGGTGAAATTTCAGGGAAGACGCAAACGTCAGAGGTAATGAACGATATCCATCTAATATGTTGTTATGAGCCTAATAGGAATACAGTATGACATATGAAGCATTCAATGATTTCTGTCGCTCACTTCCTGCCGTTTCATACGTTATGCAATGGGGTGATTCTCATGTATGGAAAGTTGGGGAAAAGGTGTTCGCAATTGGCG
>CAZCOZ010000056.1:0-6631 GCA_964500555.1 uncultured Thiotrichaceae bacterium
TTTTCACTGCATTGTTTGAATGTACTAAATAAAGTAGGACTATTACGCGTTTTATTTAAAAAACCTGTTACTGCACCAGTAACAGTAATGGGTATCGAATTTAAAAACCATGTGGGTTTAGCCGCAGGGTTAGATAAAAATGCCGAGCATATAGATGCTTTGACACAATGTGGTTTTGGATTTGTTGAGGTCGGTACGGTGACACCAGTAGCGCAGTCTGGAAATGACAAACCACGGCTGTTTCGTTTACAGGCAGACGAAGCCATTATCAATCGCATGGGTTTCAACAATGTAGGCGTTAAGCAATTAATTTCTAATATCAAAAAAAGTCAGTGTTCTTGCGTTCTGGGTATTAATATTGGTAAAAATAAAGTAACGCCGTTAGAAGATGCAGCTGATGATTACGTAATGTGTATGCAGCAGGTTTATGAATATGCTGACTACATTACGATTAATATTTCTTCACCCAACACCCCAGGTTTGCGTGAACTGCAACATGGTCAGGGTTTGACTGATTTACTGACTCGACTAAAAGCAGAACAGGCTACATTGCAAAACAGGTATTCATGTTATGTGCCCCTTGTAGTGAAAATTGCGCCTGATTTAACGCAGGAAGAAATCAACGATATTGCTGCTCGATTAATTGCCGTCGGCATTGATGGTGTGATTGCAACGAATACGAGCAATAGTCGTCCTGCGACACTGGTTTCTCGTCAGTTAGCAGAGGAAGTCGGTGGCTTAAGTGGTCGCCCAATAACAGATTTATCCAATCAGGTACTGGAACAACTGATATTGGCGCTTGATAGAAAAATACCTGTTATAGCCGTTGGTGGTATCTCGTCAGAAAATGATGCAAAAATCAAAATTGAACTGGGTGCAAGTCTGGTGCAAATCTATACAGGTTTTATCTATTCAGGTCCCGATTTGGTCGAAAAGTGTGCGCGAGCCTGTGTGCAATCAAACGGCCCAAAATAAATCGCCCCGAAATAAGTACAAAATACATCTGGGTATAAATTCAGAAGAATTACAATATCTCAAGTTTTATCTACTGATAATGCAGTAAATAGAGTGCTATCTGCTATATTTCTTAAAGCGGTAGACTTTTTGTCTAAATACAATAAAAACATACAGTTAGTGATATGTTTCTATATGTCTTCATTACGACTTTGTCGAATTATTTTCTCTGGTATTTTGACCAACGTTTGAAGCGTGTGAATAGAGGTGGATGGTATGAGTGAGCGTATATATTTATTTTTGGTCGGTTTAACTATTTTGATCGCACTTTATTTTGAAATTGAAAAGGCGATTTATGCATTGTGTTTATTGCTGATATTTGAAGCAATAACAAATCTCAGGTTAACGACGCTTAGTCAGAAATTATTTAAACACAATGTTGATGCTGGATTAGCTCAATTTAAAACTAAAATGCGTTTTGATGTAGATGCTTTTCTAGTTTGGCGAATGCTGGTTGCTGTTATGTTGGGTGGTTCATTTATATTATTGAACCAATATAACGCAGAAATTATCTGGTTTATTCCATGGTTTATGGGCTTTGCTATTTTAGGTGCAGGTCTTAGTGGTGTTTGTCCTGCTGTCTTATTCATTCGTTGGATTGGTTTTAGGTGAGTCGACAGTATAAAGAAGCTTGTATAGAGCTTATAGATACAGAGAAAAAACAGACAGACAATAGAAAAAAACAGAAAAATTATAGATGCAAGATAACGAAAGAAAATTTGAAGTAAAGCTACCTGCACGGATTACAGGCCTGGTTTTTTGGGCTTTGGTTTTTGTTGGTTTACTTATTGCCATTATTATTTTACAACAGGTAGAAAAAGATCTTATTAGTGAAAACCATAAAGAAGCGCTTGTACTTGCATATGAGATAGAAGAAATTGCAGAACAGTTTTCAGAACCTCCTGTACTGGAACGGGCTGCGGGGCGCATTCGAGCAAAAATTTTGCAACGGATGGAAAAATTTGATCTTCAGGCAGTTGATCTTTATGACGGTAACTCTCGTTTATCAGTCGGTACAGGTACTAAAGAAGATGATCTTTATGAGTATACACTTCACTACTTTCCAAAAAATTCCAGTGAAGTAAATACCATTAGTCTTGAAATCTATAGCACGAATTCGAAGAAAACAATAGCTGAGTTACGTAAGCGTATACTGTTATCAATCGGATTTGGTGTACTTATTTTTGGTTTTGTATTGCAACGTAGTCTACAAAAATTACTGGCTGATCCATTTCATAATATGGTAACTACAGCAGAGCAGTTTTCACTTGGTAATGAAAATGTTCGATTTAATGAAGCAGGTGGGGATGAGTTCGGCTATCTAGGAAAATTTATAAATAATGCCATTGATACAATACTGAAAAATAAAAATGAATTAGTGCTGGCGCTCGACCGAGCCTCATCGTCTGAAACTGCTTTAAATATAGAAAAAGAGCGAGCAGAAGTGACATTGTCATCCATTACAGATACCGTGGTGACCGTTGATGTGGATTTAAACATTGTTTATTTGAATCCAGCAGGTGAAAAGTTATTAGGTCAAAGTAATTCGGAAATCAGTGGCAAAGCCTTCAATGAAGTATTTAAAATTATTGATGAAAATACAGATAAGGAAATTGTTGACCCTTTGAAACAATGTGTTGATAGCGGTGAAATCATTACACTGCCAGAACATTCTTCTTTAACCAGAAGTGATGAGTCTATGGTGAGTATTGAGGCTTCTATCGCACCAATGAAGTCAGATGAAAATGAGCTTATCGGTGTGGTTATGGTTATTCAAGATGTGAGCCAGACACGTAGTCTAAACCGACAATTATCTTATCAAGCTAGTCATGACCTGTTGACCGGACTGTATAACCGAAGAAAATTTGAAGAGTACCTGGAAGAGCTATTAATCGATACCCGTGAAGAAGATCGACATCATACTTTGTTCTATCTTGATCTCGATGATTTTAAAGTGGTGAATGATACCTGTGGTCATGTCGCGGGAGATGAACTGTTGAAACAATTGCCAGCATTGTTTCACGAAACATTGCGGACAGGGGATACCGTTGCGCGTTTAGGTGGTGATGAGTTTGGTATTATTTTGCAAAACTGTAGTGTCGAACAGGCCACTATCATCGCTGAAAAAATTCGTGAAAAAATTAAAAGTTATCGATTTATCTGGGAAGATCGCACTTTCGAAATCGGTGTAAGTATCGGTGTGGTTGGTATTGATGCGGAGAACTCAGAAATGTCTTATATTTTGAGTTCAGCTGATATGGCGTGTTATGCAGCGAAGGATGCTGGTCGTAATCGTGTGCATGTTTATAAGCCAAGTGATGAAGCGATTACGGAACGTTTTGGACAAATGCATTGGGCTTCGCGTATTTCAACAGCCTTAGAAAAGAAAAAATTTAAAATTTATCAGCAACCTATTGTTGGACTATCTGGGGAAAATAGTCACCATCAGGAAATACTGGTACGTATGGTTGATGAAGATGACAATATAGTATTACCTGGCGCATTTATGTCAGCTGCCGAACGTTATGGCTTAATGCATGAAATTGATCGTTGGGTGATACGCGAAGTTTTTCAACACATGGGTCGTGATGATCCTGCTGACCCCGTTAAAGGAACCAACAGAATATTTTTTATTAATTTATCCGGTGATTCGATTAATGAGCGAAGTTTGCTAAATTATATTCTTCAGGAAAAGGATAAATATGAGGTATCCCTGGAAAATGTCTGTTTCGAGCTTAGCGAAAATACAGCAACAAGTAATTTAAGTAAAACTGCAGTGTTTATTAAGGAACTTAAAAAGCATAACTGCAAGTTTTCTCTGGATAGTTTTGGTAATGGTTTAAGCTCTTTTTCATATTTAAAAGCAATGCCTGTTGATTACATTAAGATTAATGGCGATTTTGTGAAAAATATTAGTACCGATGAGCTGGACAGAGCAATGGTGGAATCTATTTTGAAAGTGGCTCGTATTTTGAAGCTGTCAACGATTGCCGAACATGTGGAAAATAATGAAAATTTAGTTGCGCTAAAAGAAATTGGTGTCGATTATGTGCAGGGTTATTATTTGGGGCGGCCCGAGGTGATAGAAGTCCCGTAATGCTCTTCAAGGTTTTACGGTTATTGTTTAAACATAGATACGGCGAATTTGTGTATCAGGTGTACTTTGTTGCCACATCTCATTAAACAAATCAGCGATCTCTGTTGCTCGTCGTGGCGCTTTGAAATTGAAAGTAGCGTTATAGTTTTTCCGAGTTGAAGCAGGACGATAGAGTAATCCAATTCGATCTACAACCATAAAGTTAATCAATATATCACGATGATCACGTGATGGATTGTGAATCATTACAGAGCTGGTTAAACTTTGCGCCAGTCGTATTAGGCAATGACCACTTTGTACGGCACGTTTTGTGTCTCGCGCGAGTATACGAATCAAGGTGTTCGGGTGTCGTCTGGCTAAGTTAAAAATAGATTGCTCGAATTTTTTGTTACTGTATATTCCCGAATCCATATCATGGGTAAATATATCAATGCTGGTGTGTGCCTGTTGCGCTAAAGAAATCGCTGTATTTTTATTTTCTTCGATAGTGTCAATCTGAACTTCTTCCTGCGTTTCACCTAGAATGTATTGCATATTAATTTACAGGTTGTTGCTCAATTTTTTCAACATCGCACGATGCGGAATGCTGGCTTCGTGAAAAATTTCGCCATGACCGATAAAACCCTGTCGCTCATAAAATTTTATAGCTGTCGTTTGTGCATGCAGGAATACCTGTTTAAGACTGCTTGTTTCTATATCTTTTAGTATGAACTGCAGTAGTGCGCTACCAATACCGCTGTTACGATAGTCGGATAATACGGCCATGCGACCAATTTGACCGTCAGGTTTTAATCTCGCTACAGCAATCGCTTTGTCTTTATAAAAAACAAGGTAATGTCTAGAGCACTTATCATCTTCATCCCATTCTAATGATTCAGGCACTTTTTGCTCTTCGATAAATACGCTACGCCGAATAGTCGATAAATTCTTTTTATCATCAGGGTTATTCCAGTCTGCAAAGTGTATTGTTATTTGGTCGTTATTCAGCATGGCTTATTCACTACGGTTTGTTTAGATGTAGAAATCACTAATGCGCCGTTATTAAACAGTGAAGCGACAACACGTTTATCACTTTCTGTTGCCACATTTTGTAGTTGTTTAATGTCTATTACAAACTCCTCGCAGATGCATTCGGCTAGCTTTTGACTTACATCGTACTCCTCACCATTAACAAATAAGATGGCGTTTTCTTTAAGTTTACTAAATAAGAAATGGGAGTAGGGTGATTGTGTTAAGGATGATTGTGATGCCAATGACATTAGTTCATCGTAATTTAATGCTTGCTGGTTTGGAATGCTTTCAATGAAATCATCAAAAGTTTTGTTGTCACTAGAATATTGGCCTAACCAGCGTTTTACCTGTTCGGATTCTATTTTTATCCCTTGTTTAAGAAAATCTACAAACTCAGAGATAGTCTGCTCGGTGATTTCTGCATGATGCGTTTGTGCTGCTTTTATCCTGTCAGTGTAGTGTGTATTTTTATGATGTTGATCATTTGTATTGAGATGATGAATATATTCACTACTAGCAGTTGCTAATGAAGGTGTTCTAAAACCGATTGATGCAGTCATGCAATGTTCTGCATCGCTGTCGCTATTATTGCTTTGTGCCACACCATAATGTGCAACATTGGGTGGAAGGTATAACATGTCACCAGGATTTAATAGCCACTCTTGTTCCGCGTTAAAGTTTTTTAAAATAGGAAGGTCAGTATTAGGGATAATGTCATTAGAAAAATTCTCGCTTATTTGCCACAACCGCTGTCCGCTAAGTTGTAATAAAAAAACATCGTAAGCATCAGTATGGGCGCCGACCGAACCTCCATCAGGTGCGTAACTAATCATTAAATCATCAATGCGCCAGTCGGGAATAAAGCGAAATGGTTTGAGTAGTGCCCGAGTTTCTGGCAGATGTTTTTCAATATCACTGACCAGAAGAGACCAGTTGGATTCGGGGAGAGTGCTAAAGCGAGATTCATCAAAAGGCCCAAATTCAACTTGCCATGGTTTTCCATTATTTTCGGTTAGTACCAATCTGGCATTAACATGCTCTTCACAGGCAAGGCCTGCAAGTTCTTCTGCGGATACAGGTGATTTTATATTGCTAAACGCATTTCGAATAAGCAATGGTTTTTTTTGCCAGTAGATATTTAAAAATTCGTCAGTACTGGTTTCACCTAAGCAATGCCCATGTTGGTTATGAATTTTTTTTATATCCACGGTTGTTCCAGTTATAGTCGACTACTATAGTCGACTACTATAATCGATTACTTTAAGCGTCTAGTTTGCTCTACGGCATTGCCAATATAGTTATGTGGCGTTAGCTTAAGTAATTCTTTGCGTGTCGCGTCAGGGACTTCTAAGGTGTTAATAAAATCATGGAAAGCCGTTTGGGTAATAGCTTTGCCTCGGGTTAATTCTTTTAACTTTTCGTATGGGTTTTCAATACCATAACGACGCATGACGGTTTGTATTGGTTCCGCAAGAACTTCCCAGCTAGATTCTAAGTCGGCATTTATAA
>CAZCOZ010000056.1:6731-13857 GCA_964500555.1 uncultured Thiotrichaceae bacterium
TGTTTGAAATAACCGTTTGAAATATACGCCCAAATGTCACGGCTTAAATCGATCAGGATAGTATTGAAACGACTAATTGCATCAAACATTTCCGCCATGTAATCATGTGGTTCGATTTGTATGGTGAAAGGGTTAATCGTCAAACCAATCGATTCAATAAACTGTTGTGAAAATGCGGGCCAGTTAATTTCAGGGTAAGCACTAATATGCGCGTTGTAGTTACCAACAGCGCCATTGGCCTTGCCGTAAATTTCAGTATTAGCGAAGTGATCACGTTGTTTGCGTAGACGATAAACAACATTGGCCAGTTCTTTTCCCACGGTTGTTGGCGATGCGGTTTGGCCATGTGTCCGACTTAGCATGGGTTGTTCAGCATAGTCCTGTGCCTGCTTGCTTAAGGTATCGATAACGTCGTTCATCGCAGGTAAAACAACCTCATCGCGACCCGCCTTTAACATTAAACCATGCGAAAGATTATTGATGTCTTCTGACGTGCAGGCAAAATGGAGAAATTCAGTACTGGCTTCCAGAGTACTGTTACCCTGAATTTTTTCTTTGAGAAAATACTCTACGGCTTTTACATCATGGTTAGTGGTACGCTCGATCGTCTTGATACGTTCAGCATCGCTGAGAGAAAAATCATCAATAATATTATTGAGTAAAGTTTGTGCATCGCTGTCGAGTGTCGACACTTCGGCAATTTCGGGGTGATTAGCCAATGCCTGAAACCAACGTACTTCAACTAAAACACGGTGTTTAATTAAGCCGTATTCACTAAACAAGTCTCTTAGTGCAGCTGTTTTTGTACCGTAGCGACCATCAACGGGTGATATTGCGGTCAGTTCGTTTAAATCCATCATAATGTCGTTTTTCGCGATTAAGTTGTTATTAAAGCGGATTGTTATCAAAGCGGGCTATAAAAGCGGTATTATATCATCCTAAAAAGTGAACGATACTTCTCCAGGGTAAATTTTAATGAGTGAATTTCGGATAGAAAAAGACAGCATGGGTGAATTGAATGTGCCCGTCGATGCAGCATATGGTGCGCAAACCCAACGCGCGGTAGACAATTTTCCGATTAGTGGCATGACCATGCCAAAGACATTTATTCAGGCACTGGCTTTAGTTAAGCAGGCGTGTGCCAATGCGAATCATCAACTGGGTGATTTAGATGAAGTGCGTCGAAATGCCATTGCGGATATTTGTGACGATATTAGTAAAGGAAAACTCTTTGAACAGTTTCCACTGGATGTGTTTCAAACAGGTTCTGCGACAAGCACCAATATGAACGCGAATGAAGTGATTGCGAATTTAGCGAATACGGCGACCGGCGACATACTTTCTGATGGTCAGATTCATCCCAACGACCATGTCAATATGAGTCAAAGTTCGAATGATGTAATTCCTACAACTATCCATGTGAGTGCGGCAATTGCCTGTCAGCAAGAACTATTGCCAGCGATGCATCACCTAATTAGTGAAATTGATAAAAAAGCAGCATCGGTTGCACATATTATTAAAACCGGTCGTACGCATTTGATGGATGCTATGCCAGTCAGTTTAGGCCAGGAACTTTCTGCCTGGTCAGCGCAGCTTCGTTCGGCTGTTAACAATATTGAACAGAGTTTACCTGGCATACAAAGTTTGGCGATAGGAGGCACGGCTGTAGGCTCGGGTATCAATGCCAAAAAAGAATTTGGTGATTTAGTAGCTGAGCAGTTAAGCAGTAGTACTGGCATACCTTTTAAAGTTGCGAAAAATCGATTTGCGGCATTGAGTTCGCAGGATGCTGCGGTAGCATTAAGCGGGCAGTTAAAAACGCTGGCAACTTCATTGATGAAAATCAGTAATGATTTACGCTGGATGAACAGTGGGCCATTGGCAGGTATTGGCGAAATTGCTTTACCTGCTTTACAGCCGGGTAGCAGCATTATGCCGGGCAAGGTAAACCCGGTTATTCCAGAAGCAACGGCGATGGTCTGTGCACAGGTAATTGGTAATGACGTAACAATTACAATTGCAGGGCAGTCAGGTAATTTTCAACTGAATGTTATGTTGCCTTTAATTGCGTATAACTTATTACAAAGCATCGAAATCTTATCTAACGTTTCAGTTTTATTAGCAGATAAAGCGATTGCAGGTTTTAGTGTTAATGAAAATAATATTACGGCGGCGTTAGCGAAAAATCCAATATTAGTTACGGCATTGAATTCCGTTATTGGTTATGAGTTAGGTGCAAAAATAGCTAAAACAGCGTATGCAGATGGTCGAGCGGTGCTGGATGTTGCGGTTGAACTTACTGATTTGTCGCGTGAAGAATTAGAAAAATTACTGGATCCAGAAAAGCTAATTCATGGCGGTTGATTTTACGAAAAGCAGTAATTTTTTGTTTGTATATATATCATCCCTGATTGCTTTGTTCCGTCACATCAATATAAAGTTTTAAGCGTTGACCTGGTTTAAGATATTTCCCTTTTATTGAATTCCAACGGTGTATGTCGCGTACGCTAACCCGGTATTTACTGGCAATGCGTGATAGAGAATCACCGTTTCTAACAGTATAATGAATCGACGTTATGGCATCAGACGTTTCGGTTTTTTTTCCTGTCCAGATGACAAGTTTTTGACCGCGTTTTAGCGAGTCTTTTATTGCCAGGCCATTCCATTTAGCCAGACTATTTCTTTTTACGTGATACTTTTTAGCAATTGTCCAAAAGCTTTCACCATTTTTTACCGTGTGTTCAATGCGCGTTTTACCTTTGTGTTCTTTGTTTTGTATTGATTTTAAGCGTTCACTTGAAGATAAGGTATAACTGTCTTTATTTTTACTGGAAACAGGTATAAGAATAAACTCACCCTCTTTTAGATTGTTGCTACGCATTTTATTTGCTTTCTTTAAATGTGCGACAGAGGTACGATATTTCTCGGCGACACTACCTAATGATTCGCCTGATTTTATTTTATGGCGCTGCCACTGTATGTGTTTACTCTCAGGTAACAATGCATAGTTTGTTTCAAATACAGCGGCTGATGTTGTGGGAAGTAATAGTTGATGTGGTCCTTCAGGATCCGTCGCCCAGCGGTTAAAACCGGGGTTGAAACGATATATTGTTTCTAGTTCAATATTTGCTAATTCTGCAGCTAGCGCGAGATCAATTTGCGCGTTCGTTTCTACTAGTACAAAACCGGGCTTGTCAGCAATAAAATGAAGATCAATCTCGTAATTTTCAGGGTACGATATCACTTTTTTCAAGGCTAATAATCTGGGTACATATCTTACTGTCTCTTTAGGTAAGGTTAATGACCAGAAGTCCGTTGGTTGATTGAGTTTTTTATTTTTTCTGATGGCTTTTTTTACAGTGCCTTGACCTGCATTATACGCAGCAAGTGCCAGTAACCAGTCACCATCAAAAATACGATGTAATCGAGTAAGGTATTTTAAAGCGGCCTGCGTTGAAGCATAAATGTCACGGCGACCATCGTACCACCAGTTTTGTTTTAAGTCATAAGCACGTCCTGTTGAAGGAATAAATTGCCATAAACCAGCAGCTCGTCCATGCGAATAGGCGAAAGGACGAAAGGCACTTTCTACGATAGGCAGCAATACTAACTCGGTCGGTAAGTTACGTTTTTTGATTTCTTCCAGGATATAAAATAAAAAAGGTTCAGCACGTTCTAATACGCGTTGGATATATTCAGGGTTGTTTGCGTACCAGTTGAGCTCCTGTTGTAGAATCACGTTTTGTATATCAGTTTCTATGTCTCGGCCTGTGTCGGAAGGTAATTCAAAACCATCGCGAATGCGTGGCCAGATATCGATGAGTTCGTTGTCTCCACTATTTGTCGTGTTAGCACTTACACTTTCAGTGCCTGGGTTTTCAATAGTGATACTTTTGCTGCTTATACTTTTAATATTGACTGTTTTAGAGCTTGCAATTTCAGAGGGAGGTTGAATGTTTTTGTTATTACTCCCCGAATTATCACTACCTGAAAAATAAGACGATATACGCTGAATATTATTGCTAATAATTTGTGAAAAAGTATTTGTTTCTTGCCTGGCAAGAGAAGAATCTTCAGGGGGAGAAGGTGTGCTATTAGCGATGCCATAAGTACTGCTCAAAAGTAAGCAGGCAAACAGCCGCGCACAATTTTTTATCTGAGTTTGATTTGTTTTTGTGTATTTCAAGTGGGAAAGTATCAGATAGCGAATGACTAGATAGTTATACTGTGTGATGAAGGGCAAAATTTAACTCTTTAAAGCGTGCCTGTTGAATAATTATTTTTAATGCTAGTTTTCTGTCTGCTGGCGCGATAATATCGTAGTTTCTATTAAACGTTAAGCTAGTACAAAGTGTACAGCATCCTCACTAAAATATGTCTTATGAGTTTGAATATTATTGAAATTTATACCGATGGCGCGTGTCGCGGGAATCCCGGACCGGGTGGTTGGGGAGCAAGTCTGCGTTTCACCTCCGCTAAGGCCGAGCCGGTACAAAAAGATTTGTATGGTTTTCAGGCAGAAACGACAAATAATCAAATGGAATTAATGGCAGTGATTCAAGGTTTGGAATCACTCAAACGTTCCTGCCCGGTTAAGATTTATACAGATTCAAAATACGTACTTGACGGTATGACAAAATGGATGGCAAATTGGAAGTTGAAAGGCTGGAAAACAGCTGCAAAAAAACCGGTTAAAAATGTTGAGTTATGGAAGCGTCTTGATGCTGCCGTGCAATCGCACGAAGTAACTTGGCAATGGGTAAAAGGTCATGCGGGTGACGAGGGGAATGAGCACGCGGATGCATTAGCGAACAGAGCGATTGATGAAAACCTGTGATAAAAATATTTTCTGTGATCGCAATCGAAAATAATGTGAATGGGCAAGGTAAATAAACAAGCATGAATAAACAAGCGGCAAATAATCGACAAATTGTACTGGATACTGAAACCACAGGTTTAGAGCCGAGTCAGGGCCATAAAATAATTGAAATTGGTTGTGTTGAAATGGTTAATCGCCGATTGACGGGAAACAATTATCACCAATTTTTGCAGCCCGATAGAGAAATCGATGAAGGTGCACAGGCTGTTCATGGCATTAGTAATGAGTCTCTTGCCGATAAACCACGTTTTGCTGATGTGGTGCGTGACTTTATTGATTATCTTGATGGTGCGGAACTCATTATTCATAACGCGCCATTCGATGTTGGCTTTATCAATCACGAACTAAAGTTGGTAGGTGAAGAATACGGCAATGTAGCGACCTACTGTACGGTTATCGATACTTTGGTCATGGCGCGGAAAATGCGTCCGGGAAAGAAAAATAACCTTGATATATTGTGTAAAGAATACGATGTGAATAATGCCCATCGTGAATTACATGGCGCCTTGCTCGATGCGGAGTTGTTGTCTGAAGTTTACCTGAGAATGACAGGTGGACAGAGTGCTTTGTTGCTTGATGATGAAGTGAGTGATACAGCGGCTAATACTCCGTCCAAAAAATTGTCGAGTAATCGAAAACCAATAAATATAATTCGTGCAACGGATGAAGAGCTGCTAGCGCATCAGGCGATAATTGAAAAAATGGATGGTGTTGGTTCGTGGTGATGATTGCTTATTGGGAGAATATTGCTTAATACTGATAAAAGGGTTTAAGCGGACATCCCAGATTTCACATTGCTTATACCTGAGTTGTTTGTAACCACGGTATAAGTCATGTAAAAATATGCAATTTAATAATGCAAGTAAAGCTTAATAAAGATAAAATTATAATGTAATACAATAGGTTGTATTTATACCGTACATGTACTATAGTTACGGTATAAATAGGTGGGAACATGACCGAAATTCAAAGATTACCCGATATCGTTACACTGCAATACAGCGAGCTTATGCAGCAGTGTATCCATCCAGCACCTGATGGTTCAAATATCTCGTTTAAGTCAAAAAAAGTGGCTGGGCAACGTTACTGGTATCTATACATAAGTATTGGTAACCGCCAAAGTGAGCACTACCTCGGCAAAGAAACCACAGAATTGCTGGATAAAATAGATGAAGAAAAAAGCCTGTGGGAATCAACAAAAGATGACAGGCAGGTTCGTGCACGTCTAGTTGCTATGTCGCTTGCAGGTGGTGCGACAGTAACGCCAAATAATGAAGGTAAGGTTATTGCCCTGCTAGAAAAGTCAGGAATGTTTCTCGCAGGTGGAGTCGTTATAGGAACTTTGGCATTTCGAGCTTATGCCAATATGTTGGGCGTTATCTGGCACAGTCAATTACAGACACGCGATATTGACCTGGCCAGTGATTATAAATTTCCTATCGTTATCCCTCGTCGCAAAAAAACTATAAATCTATCAGATATTTTATTTAATAGCGGTATGGGTTTTTTAGAAGTGCCCGCGCTTAATCATAAATCACCCTCGACAAAATTTAAAATTCAAGGGCAGGAGCTGTCTGTAGAATTGTTAACCCCGATGCGAGGGAGAGAAACCGCAAAACCTATAAAAATTCCTGAGTTATCCGCTTTTGCTGAACCGATTCGTTTTCTTGATTATTTACTTGATGATATTCAACCAGCAGTATTACTTCATAAACACGGCGTACTTATTAACGTCCCAGCGCCAGCACGTTTTGCATTCCATAAGTTGGTTGTAAGTCAGAGAAGACGAACGGGCGATGTTGAAAAGATAAAACGTGATTTGGCACAGGCAGAGCAGTTATTCGAAATACTTATTGATGGTAGACCTGGTGATCTTATCCTGGCACATGAAACCGCAAAAAAAATGGGAGACAAGTTTATGGCACAGCTAACATCTGGCATGAAACTAATTAGGTCTGAAGTAAGTGAAGCTGTTGGGGCATTTATATAAAACGATTAAAGCACAATGCTAAATTTACTTAACTTCAGATCTACTGTAGTAATGTTCATAAAAAGGTATTCAAATTTTCTGCCTTAATATTCCAGTTCAACACATAACTGACCTTGGTGAGGAATGACTAAAATTAGGTAAATTAGTACAAAGGAGACATTCGGAAGCTTAGTTAGATGTAGGTTATTTATAAATGGCGTTCAATATTCATGCTTTCACCGAGCACACGAACGATATCAATAACGGTTGATGTTAAG
>CAZCOZ010000057.1:0-4490 GCA_964500555.1 uncultured Thiotrichaceae bacterium
TGCACCAAAAGGAGAGTCACTGCCAGTAGCCGCCAATAGCAGGGTAGCAGGTGGGACAGGGTCGACCAGTGCTGCCTTGACTGCGCCCAGCACATCAACGACCGACTGCGTCTTAAAATTCCAAGCCAATGCCATTTGAGCCGATAAGCCAGCCTCATGAGTATCCAATGCCGCACTTTGCGCCACCATCAACTGTCGTAATGGCTCTAGTCTTTCTGCGGTAGCATCATCGAAAGAAGTAAACAGGCTTTGAGTGCCATCCCATACCGGCGAAGGAATCTGCGCGGAGGTGAAAACCTGACTGGCACCGACTGTACGTCCATCAGTAGATTGGAGGCTATCAGTAACAACAACCACATAAGTGGTTATGGGTTTAAGTGGTTTTAGTGGCAGTATCGCCAATGTCTGTCCGGTGAGGTCTACTGAAGAAACCGTGGCGATAAAATCGACGCCAAAGGTCAACTCAGTAACGATAGAGGTTATGGCAGTCGTTGCCGCATCCGCAGTGGCTTCAAATACCCTCACTGCGCCAGCCACAGTGGTGGCATCAATCGCCTCACTAAAACCGGTACTCATGGGCGCAACCGTAGAAAACCCGTCCAACGTATTCATCGCGATACGCGGGCCATCACTGGCGGTGCCGCTCAGGGGAATATTCAAGGTGCCATCCAGCGAACCGCTGAACAATAAACTGGAAGGAAAAGGAATAACAGCACTGCCCGGATCAAACAGCGCCACGAAACCACCTGTTGGAGAACCCTGTAGTTGCTCGTCAACCGAATCACTACAGGCAATAAGAAACAGAGGCAGTGCCAATAACGTTAACAAACTTCGCATGGTTAAATCTCCCAGATTGTTTTATAGCATCACCCAAGCCGACAGTCGTATCGAGAAGTGGAGTGCCTTGTTTTTTCATCTGCTCGTAAGGGCTATCCCAATCACTTGAATTCAAGTCAGGAAGCCCGCTTTATTTTTTCAGTAGCCAGGGTTCGGCCAAACCTGTAGCCATCAACATCCATGCTATAGCAGAGTATAACCACCCTTTCTTCGTCAGGTCAATACTCGCTCGCACAGCCTATTAAATCCGACAGGCTCCTAGCCGACACTTCAGCATTGCTGTACCAAGTTCGGTGAAGCAAACACATAAAACTTTATCCTTCCGGCAATATTTTTGGCTGTCTATTTTCATCAATAGCCACATAAGTCAGAACCGCTTCAGTCACTTTAATGCAACGCGTATCCCCTTTTGTCATGCGCTCTGCATAGACTTCGACTTTCACTTTCATTGAAGTTCTGCCTTCAGAAATAATATCGGCATAACAACTAATTAAATCACCGACAAACACAGGTTTTTTAAACTCAAATGAATCAACTGCGCGGGTTACAACCGGACCACGCACCCGATTTAATGCGGGAATACTGCCTGCAATATCAACATAAGACATAATCCAGCCACCGAAAATACTGCCACCTGGGTTTATATCGGCTGGTCGTGCGGGCACACGAATGACAGGCATTCGGTTTTCAGGCAAGCTATCTTCTGACATATTCATTACCCATAATATTTAGTATTAACAAAGTATCTTTAATACCTTTAAGTTAACACCTAAGCATGAAAACAAAAACCATTAAATGTACATTTAAAAATGCATCTGGATTTATTCTAGATGCAAGACTTGATCTACCCGCTGATTTTAATACGAACGAAAATATTCGCGCATTTATTGTTTTTTGTCATTGTTTCACCTGTAGCAAAGAAACGATCACAACTTATCGATTAAGCCGTCTTCTTGCTGAACAGGGTTACGGGGTTTTACGCTTTGATTTTTCTGGGCTAGGTAACAGCGAAGGGGATTTTTCGGATACGACTTTTTCTGGCATGCAAGATGACTTAAAAAGTGCAATTAACTTTCTCAAAGAAAATTATCAGGCTCCTGCATTTTTAATGGGGCATAGTCTCGGTGGAACAACGGCTATTTCAATCGCACAGGATCATGATGAAATTAAAGCAGTAGTGACGATTGCATCGCCCAGTGAACCGCAACATGTGTTACATCATTTTGGCAACGCGGTAGATCTGCTCGAAAAAAACGAAACAGCGAGTTTTTCTGTTGCGAGTCGTTGCTTTGACATAAAGCCAGATTTTTTACATGATGTCAGGGCGTTCGATATGAAATCGACTTTATCCAAACTAAAAAAACCTGCGTTAATTATTAATGTTGAAAACGACTCACTAGTCGAAGAAAGTAATGCGCTAGATATTCAGCAATGGCTTCAAGCTGAAACGCAGTTAGTCACACTAAAAAACACTGATCATTTATTAACGAATAGAGAAGCCACGACTGAAGCCGCTAAAGTAATACTTAGTTGGTTAGAGACTATTTAATCCCTCGTTCCCTTTTTTATTTGCGCTTTTTGCGTCCTTCGCGGCAAATAATTTTCTTAACTACCAACCCGTTACTTCTGCCACTCCTTTACCTAGCTCGGCAGGCGAACGCACGGTATGCACACCGACTTTCTCCAGCGCGGAAAACTTTTCTTCTGCCGTACCTTTTCCACCCGCAATAATCGCACCTGCATGTCCCATACGTTTTCCTTTTGGTGCAGTGCCACCTGCAATAAATGCAGTAACGGGTTTAGTGACTTCTGATTGGATATATTCTGCCGCTTCTTCTTCCGCGCTACCGCCGATTTCACCCACCATTAAAATCGCTTCGGTTTGTGGGTCGTTTTCAAACAGTTCTAAGCAATCAATAAAACTTGTACCGGGAATAGGATCACCACCAATACCAATACAGGTGCTTTGACCAAAACCTGGATCGGTGGTTTGTTTTACTGCTTCATAAGTTAGCGTACCCGAGCGAGATACCACACCAACCTTACCGGGCAAATGTATTTCACCCGGCATAATTCCGATCTTACATTCACCCGGCGTGATAATACCGGGGCAGTTAGGCCCAATGATTCTTGCTCCTGCACTATCCGCAGCAATTTTTACCTGCAACATATCTAAGGTCGGAATACCTTCTGTGATACACACAATCAATTCGATACCCGCATCAACGGCCTCTAAAATGGAGTCTTTGCAAAACGGTGCGGGCACATAGATAACAGTCGCATTAGCATTAGCGTCATTAACCGCTTCTTTTACTGTATTGAAAACGGGTAAATCCAAATGTGTTTGCCCACCTTTACCCGGTGTCACACCACCGACCATATTTGTGCCATAGGCGATTGCCTGTTCAGAGTGAAACGTTCCTTGCTTACCGGTAAAACCCTGGCAGATTACTTTTGTATTTTTATTTATTAAAACGCTCATATTGATTTATTATTCTTTTTTTAGGCTTTAGTTTTTATGTCGATTTAGCAACTTCAGAAACAATTTTTTCTGCCGCATCGGTTAAATCGTTTGCGGTAATAATATTAACATCGCTATCCGACAACAACTGGCTACCACGCTCTGCATTATTGCCTTCCAGCCTGACAACAACGGGAACACTCATATGCACTTCTTCTACTGCGCCGATTATCCCTTCAGCAATTAAGTCGCATCGTACAATGCCACCAAAGATATTAACTAAAATTCCTTTCACATTACTGTCCGATAAAATTATTTTAAATGCCTCAGTGACACGTTCTTTTGTTGCACCACCACCCACATCCAGAAAGTTCGCTGGCTCTCCGCCGCATAACTTAATTAAGTCCATTGTTGCCATTGCTAGACCTGCACCATTAACCATGCACCCGATGTCACCATCCAGGGAAATATAATTTAAATCCCACTCTTTTGCACGATTCTCTCTCTCGTCTTCCTGTGACTCATCACGCATGGCAAAAATATCTTTTTGTCGATACAGGGCGTTGTCATCAACATTTATTTTTCCATCAAGACAGATCAACTGACCTTCATCGGTTACAACCAGTGGATTAATCTCAACGAGACTGAAATCTTTTTCAACAAACATTTTTGCAAAACCACTAAGCAGTTTTGCGAACTGTTTTATTTGATCACCTTCCAGCCCAAGACCAAATGCTAGTTCACGCGATTGATAGGGTTGTAAACCGGTTAGTGGATCAAGCGTTACTTTTAAAATTTTCTCTGGTGTTTCGGCTGCAACTTTTTCAATTTCCATTCCGCCTTCGGTTGATGCCATGATCACAACACGCTGTGAAGCTCTATCGATTACCGCACCTAAATAAAGCTCTCGACTGATATTACTGATTTCTTCGATCAACACATGATTTATTGGCTGCCCTTCTTCTGTCGTCTGGAAAGTAACTAACTGCGTACCTAACATGTCACTAACTGCTTGCGTAACATCTTCAGTAGAATCTAGTAATTTAACACCGCCCGCTTTACCACGACCACCCGCATGCACCTGCGCTTTAACAACCCAACGATCACCCGATAACTTTTTTAAGGCTGGCAATACTTCTTCAATAGATGCGACTACCTGATTATTTGGCACCGGCATTCCAAATTGTGAAAA
>CAZCOZ010000057.1:4590-13647 GCA_964500555.1 uncultured Thiotrichaceae bacterium
ACCGACAATGCTGCTTCATGCATTGCTTCCGACAACGTCGGATGAGCAAACATCGTTAACGCAATATCTTCTGCCGTCGCCTGCATTTCCATCATAAGCACTGCTTGTGCGATAAGCTCCGATGCCTGTGAAGAAAAAATATGCACACCTAACACACGGTCGGTATCTGTATCGACGATTATTTTAACCAGACCTTCCGTTTCCGCCATAGCGCGTGCTCGACCGCTAGCACTAAAAGGGAAACTACCTACTTTAATGTTTATTTCATCTGCTTTACATTCAGCTTCTGTTTTACCCGCCCAGGCAATTTCTGGATGAGTATAGATAACATAAGGAATCAAACCGTAATTCACCTCTGCCTTTTTTCCAGCGATGAGTTCAGCTACCATCATACCTTCTTCAGAACCCTTATGCGCCAACATAGGGCCGGGGACAACATCGCCAATAGCAAAAATACCCGGCACACTTGTCTGGCACTTTCCATCAACCAGAATAAAACCACGTTCGTCACGTTCCATGCTCAACTCTTCAGCAACAACACGTTCACTATTTGGCTTTCTACCGACAGCAATAATAATTTTATCAAAAACTTCTTTATTTTCCTGCTGGAGTTTATTACTAGCCGTTGAATTACTGGTCGTTGAATCCTGATAACTAATATGCACCTTTTTATTTTTAACTTCTGCCGATATTAGTCTTGCGTTTAAACGAATATCAAGTGACTGTTTCACGAAGCAACGTTTTGCTAAAGTGGAAATTTTATCGTCTGCTGCGGGCAAAAAATCTTGCATGGCTTCTAACAGCACAACTTCTGACCCCAACCGCGACCAGACGCTTCCCAGCTCAAGCCCTATTGCACCAGCACCTATTATGCCGATACGTTTCGGTACATGATCGATTTCTAATCCGCCAGCAGAATCAAGAATATAATCATCCTGCAAAGGTGCTTGTCTCAAACGAACAGGTGAAGAACCCGTTGCAATAATCGTATTTCTTGTTGTTAGGAGGTTAATTTTTTTTCGTGTCTTGCGCTCAATCACTTCAATCGTATTAGCAGTAACAACAGTGGCACGACCATGAATAAACGTTACTTTATTCGCCTGGAATAACGATTTAATCCCCGATGTAAGATCGCCAACAACCTGATCCTTTCTTTGCTGCATGGTTTTTATATCAACATCTAACGACTTAGTTGAAATACCGTGCTGTGCAAAATTCGATTGTGCCTGATGATATAAGTGTGACGATTCCAACAGGGCTTTGGATGGAATACAACCAACATTTAAACAGGTACCGCCTAGTGATGATTCACCTTTATGATTCAGCCATTCATCAACACAAACTGTTTTCAAACCTAGTTGCGCGCAACGTATTGCAGCAACATAACCTGCAGGACCTGCACCAATAACAACAACGTCCCATTCAGATTGTTCAGTTTTTTCGGCAGGCATTACTACACACCTAATAACATGCGTGAAGGATCTTCTAACAAATCTTTAATGGTCACTAAAAACTGCACTGCACTTTTGCCATCAACCAGACGATGATCGTATGACAGCGCCAAATACATCATCGGCAAAGCTTTTATTTCTCCATCCACTACCATCGCGCGTTCACTAATATTATGCATTCCTAAAATTGCACTCTGAGGTGGATTTAGAATAGGCGTGGATAACATCGAACCAAATACACCGCCATTTGAAATGGTAAACGTACCGCCGGTAATATCTTCTATCTTTAAACTATTCTCTTTGGCTTTATTTGCATAATGAATAATCGATTGCTCTATCTCAGAAATCGTTTGAATATCGGCATCACGCAGTATTGGCACCACCAGACCATTTGGACCAGACACTGCAACACCAACATCATAGTAACCGTGATAAACCACATCTGTTCCGTCAATCGATGCATTTATTTCAGGGAAACGTTTCAACGCTTCGACACTTGCCTGCACAAAAAAGGACATAAACCCTAACCGCACACCGAATTTTTTCTCAAACGCATCTTTATAACGTGAACGTAATTCCATTACCGGTTTCATATTCACTTCGTTAAATGTAGTCAGAATTGCGGCTTCCTGTTGCGACTGTACTAATCGCTCGGCAATACGCGCACGTAATCGTGTCATCGGTACACGGCGTTCTAAACGTTCAGCAGAACCCGAGGAGGAAAATATTTTTAATGGTTGTTGCGCTTGCTCCTTTTGCGATGACGAGGCTGATGGTGATGATGAATCATCATTTACTCCCTTAGCTTCACCAACTTGAGCGGAAGTATTATTCTCTAAGTAACTTTCTATATCCTGCTTAAGGATACGACCACTTTTACCTGTTCCCGTTAATTGAGTTTCATCAATGGAATGTTCGGCAATAAGTTTTCTCACTGACGGGCTCATTGCGGCCACACTACTTTTTTCACTAATAGAGTATTCCGACGCTGACCTATTCGGCACTTTAGCCGAAGTCTCCTCAATCACTGCCAACAACTGACCCGACGTCACACTGTCACCAACGACAAATAGAATTTCTTTTATAACACCTGCTTTTACCGCTGGCACTTCCAGAATGACTTTGTCCGTTTCCAGATCAACCAATACTTCATCAGCAGCAATAACATCACCAATTTTTTTATACCAGTTCGCCACCGTTGCATCAGCAATCGACTCAGGTAGTTCAGGTACTTTTATTTTTACGTTCATAATTATTTCTTAGTTGTCTTTTTGGGCTGGCGTTTAGGAGATGTTTTAGTTAACAACAATAGTTAACGACAGTGCCTGTTCAATTATTGCATGTTGTTCTTTGGCATGTAACTTCGCTGAGCCAACTGCTGGCGCAGATGACGGTTCCCTACCTACATACCGTAATTTCCAGCGCGAATTAATCAGTGCGGGAATACGCGGTTTACTAAAATCCCATGCGCCCTGATTTTTCGGTTCTTCCTGGCACCAGACAAGATCATTAGTATTCGTATATTGCGCCAGCAGTTCGTCAAGTTGCCCGCCTGGGAAAGGGTAAAGCTGTTCGATACATAATATTACGACTGTGTAATTTCGTTCTAAACGCCGCGCTTCTAATAGCTCATAAAATATTTTTCCGCTACACAGAATAACACGCTCAACCTTGGTCGCATCAAGCTCATCAATTTCTGGCAAGACACGATGAAATTTACCTTCTGTTAAATCATCAATATTACTGACACACAATTTATGCCGCAGTAAACTTTTCGGCGTCATTATAATGAGTGGCTTACGACAATTACGCACCATCTGACGGCGTAACAAATGAAACATCTGCGATGGCGTACTTGGCACGCACACCTGCATATTATGCACTGAACATAATTGCAAATAACGCTCTAAACGTGCGGAGGAATGTTCTGCGCCCTGCCCTTCAAAACCATGTGGCAACAACATGACCAAACCACATGCACGCCCCCATTTATGTTCGCCTGCACAAATAAACTGATCGATAACAACTTGTGCACCGTTAGCAAAATCACCAAATTGCGCTTCCCATAAAACTAATGTTTCTGGCTCAGTAGTTGCGAATCCGTATTCAAATCCCAATACGGCAAGTTCCGACAATAATGAATCGAAAACACGAAAATTACTGTTATCATTACCCAGCTCTCTTAATGGCGTAAATGACGACCCGTCTACCTGATTATGAAACACGGCATGACGATGAAAAAATGTTCCACGACCACTATCCTGGCCTGACAATCTTACTGAATAACCGTCTTTTAATAACGAGCCATAGGCCATCAATTCGGCATAACCCCAATCGATAGGAAGCGCACCTGCGGTCATTTTATTTCGGTCTGCAACAATTTTTTCTACGCGTGATTGCAAATGAAAACCTTCTGGCACATACACCATTGCATTTGCGACTTCTCGCATCACCGATAAGCTAATCGTGGTATCAACATCCAGCAATGTTGAATCGGTTACATATTTACCCCAGGCAACAGGCGCTAATTCCACAATATGTGAATCAGGCAATTTTTTGGGAACAACACATTCGCCTGTTTCAAGAATTTCACGCACACCCTGCATCATGTTTTCATTTTGTTCTTGCGTTAGAATATTTTCTGCAATTATTTTTTTCGCATAAAGTGTTTTGGTGGTATCCAGCGCACGAATTTTTTGATACATCATGGGTTGTGTAGCGGATGGTTCGTCAGCTTCATTATGACCATGGCGGCGATAACACACCATATCAATAACAACATCTTTTTTAAATTTATTTCTATATTCTAAGGCTATCCGTGTCACCATAATAACAGCTTCCGGGTCATCCGCATTAACATGAAAAATTGGTGCGCCCACCATCTTGGCAATATCGGTACAGTAATATGTAGAACGCGCATCCTGTTGCGCACTGGTGGTAAAACCAATTTGATTATTAATAATGATATGAATTGTGCCGTGTGTTAAATAGCCTCTCGACTGAGACATTTGTAACGTTTCCATGACGACGCCTTGCCCTGAAAATGCGGCATCGCCATGAATCTGCACTGGAATCACTGCGTTACCTTCTCTATCACCACGCCGCCATTGTCTGGCGCGCACAGAACCCTCAACCACCGGTGCAACAATTTCTAGATGCGAGGGATTAAATGCCAAAGCAAGATGCACTGGACCACCCGGTGTTTCGATGTTTGATGAGAAACCCAAATGATATTTAACATCACCAGTTAATTCACTGACTTCCTTTGTACCCTCGAATTCCTTAAATAGTTCATCAGGTGCTTTACCTAAAATATTGACCAGCACATTTAGCCGACCACGATGCGCCATGCCAATAACAATTTCTTTAATGTTTTGTGTGCCAGAAAACTGCACTAACTCATCGAGCAGGGGAATTAACGATTCGGCACCTTCTAATGAAAAACGTTTTTGGCCAACATATTTTGAATGCAGATAACGCTCCAAACCTTCCGCCACGGTCAATTGCTGTAAAATATTTATTTTTTCAATGTCATTCAGCTTAACTTTACTGTGCGATGTTTCTAAACGCTGTTGTAACCAACGTTTTTCTTCCGTCTCGGTAATGTGCATATATTCCGTACCGACAGAGCCACAATAACTTTGCTGAACAATCTGAAATATTTCTCTTAATGGAAGTGACTCCGCCCCCGCTAACGAACCTGTTTCGAAAACAAGATCTAAATCGATTTCGGATAAACCATGGTACTCAAGTGACAGCTCCTTGACATCGACTTCGCGACGACCACCTAGTGGATTAATGTTTGCAATCTGATGCCCACGATAACGAAATGCATTAATAAACTGTAAAACTTGAACCTGTTTTCTCTCAAGGTCAAAACGTGTTTCCGCATCAAACCCACGCGTGTGTTTTTGCTGTGCGTAACTAATAAAGTAGTCTCGTACTTGCTGCGGGGAAACATCCACCACTCGATTATCAGAGGAATGGCCGTTTAATGTTGAGTGACTTTTTTCTGCAGGCGCAGATAAATTATCAAAATATTTCCGCCACTTTTCTTCCAGTGAGTTGGGATCGGTCAGATAGGTTTCATACATCGACTCTAACCAGGCAGCACTCTCACCGAAAACCATTGAGTCACCCCAATGTTCTGACATGCCATTTTTAGTTTTAAGAGCCATTTAACACCTACTGCTTAACAATCAGGTTTATTTATTCTAATAACAACGATGACCCACAGAAGTTCTCTGCGATAACATAATCGATAACATAATAGATAATACCTACTCTTAGCTCAAACCATAAAAAAAATCAGCTTCACGCTGCTTTCTTGAGTGGTTTATTTACACTCACCTTTATCGTCGTTTGAAGGTATCACTACGGCGGCGCAATGCAACGCATATAAATCCGCATATGACTCGACACCTGGACCGTTGCGACTTGAGGAAACCGCCTTAGAATTATCCTTTAAAGCACTCTGTTGCTCTAAAAATAATAGGATAGGAAGAAACAACGGACTGGGTAAATTTGTGTGATCAAACCACTGCCAACTTTCGCATTTATTCGGCTCTAATGCCTGCGCTTCCCCTGATTCATACTCAGCTGAAACAAACAGAGTAATGTATTGCTGCTGATTCATTTCAAATGGCTTGTCTGTAAATCCCAAATGGCGCAATTTTTTTATTTGCAAACTGGTTTCTTCCAGTACTTCTCGGCAGGCACATTCAACAATAGATTCGTTATCTTCCAGATGTCCACCAGGAAATTGCCAGCAATAACTTTTATCTTTATTAATCCGCTTACCCAGCAATAACTTTTTGTTTTTCCAGATTAATACACCGACACCAATTGCTGGCGAAACATTGAACGTTTTGGTTTTTTTATCGGGCACAGCGAAATATTTTGTTACTAAATAGACATTAAAAACTGGAACAGGGGAATAAACTCACTAACAAACTCATTAAAAACTAACTCGAACCATCAATCGTGCTCTCAGCAACTTCAACACAGTTTTTGCCTTTACTCTTGGCGTTGTACAAAGCGGCATCTGCTGCCGTAATTAGCATATCCAGTGTATATTTTTGTTGTCGACTAGCAACGCCCAAAGAAATCGTTACCTTGGGTAATTGCTTTCCATCTAACTTACCCGGATCAGCCTGACTAACACTACGGCGCAAACGCTCAGCAATTGTCACCGCATTTTCAAGCGAGGTCTCAGGCAGCATAACAGCAAATTCTTCACCACCATATCGTGCCACCATATCATTGGGTCGCAACGGTTTACGCAGTGACTTAGCAACCATTGCTAACACTTTGTCCCCTGCAAGGTGACCGTATGTATCGTTATAATTTTTAAAATCATCGACATCAATCATGATTGTCGCAAGTGGTAATAAATCACGTTCACTGCGTTTTACTTCGCGATCGAAAATGTCATCCATCCAGCCACGATTGTGCAACCCGGTAAGCGCATCCATGGTTGCGTAACGTTGATATTTACGTTGCATCTCAAGGCTATCGGCAACCACCAGATTGCTGTACCGCAAACGCTCGGACATAATATACAACAAGTTTCTGGCTATCTCGTGAGACACACTGACCATACGCCACAGAATATCCTGTTCAACAATGAGTACCTGCGTTTTTTCAAAAGCGACAACCTCTGCAGACGGAATACTGCTATCAACAATAGACATTTCACCCACACACTCACCCGGCTCAACCATGGCTAATGGAATATCCTTATGCTCACCCAGACGGATGACCAACCGACCGCGGGTGATAATGTATAAATGTCTATTTTCTTCTTCGGTCGATAGAATGACTTCGCCTTTTACTAACTGGCGATATTCGCACAGGTCGAGCAAAGCGAGTAAAGCCCGATTATTTAGATCTACATTTCGAAACAGCTGTAGCCGCGAAAGCATTAGGGTATCGTGCTTGCTTGTTATTGATGACATTTATTTCTCACCATTTTTATTTTTATAAACGCAATATTGATAACAGTTAGTTAGAAGCACTCAGTCTTAGAATATATTTTCAACAACGCCTTGTCATCTATAATTATTCCTGCTTTTGTTTCTGATCTTTGCTTCAGACATTTAATGTACGGAGTATAATCCCTGATGACATATACTACTAACGTATATAACCATGTTTTAGCTTTTGATTCAAAACATCGCTTTTGGTCCAAAACATGGCTTTTGATCCAAAACATAAAAACAGGGCTGAAACTACTCGGGGTGAGCGACATGCAAAAAGATCAAACAGGCTACAGTATTCACAGCATGGAACTGGGCCCAATGGAGAACTTCGTTTACCTGATACACGATCATGCGAGTAATACGGCAGCGATAGTTGACCCCGCGTGGGAAGTCGAAAAAATGTTAGATTTTGCCACGGAAAAAGATATTAAAATCACCGATATTCTTCTCACTCATAGCCACAGCGATCACGTTAATGGTTTACAGCAAACGCTGGAACACTGCGACGCCAATATTCATTTATTAAAGTCAGAAGAAAAATTCTGGAATCGCAACGCTAATCACAACATTTTAACGCAAGCCACTTTCGACAAGCCCACATTACATCATGGCGGTGATCAATTAAAAGTCGGCGAAAGCATCATCGATGTTTTACATACACCAGGACACACGCCGGGCTCAGCCTGTTATCACATCGGCAATGATTTAATTGCGGGAGACACCTTGTTTGTTTTTGGTTGTGGTCGTTGCGATCTTACAGGCGGTGATCCAGAACAAATGTTTCACACCTTAAAGAAAATGAAAACGGGATTAGCTTCATCAACAACCTTACACCCCGGTCACAACTACGCGCCACAAGCACCCACATCAGACTGGGACACACAGTGCCACGGCAATCCTTTTTTACATTTTGACAACCCTGCTGACTTTGTAAAATATCGCATGCATGTTCACGATAAAATCAGGAACACACCCTATGATGCAGTGACGAAACAGCAGGCCTATGATGCAATTAAGTAGTTAGTAGAGCAATAAAAGACCCTTAATTATCTCCAAAAGGATCATCAGGTATCAGTATCCCGACATAAGGCGCATAGGTTAAAACGGCACCTTGAACGATACCAAGCGCATTAAACGCCTCAGAAAGTTGCACTAAAAGTGATTCATTGTCCGGGTCTTTTTTCATCGCTTCTAATATAGATATTATCGGCTCAACACTCGTTTCTTTTACATACTCTCTTAACATCTGAATTGATTCTTCAACTCTTTCTACGTTTACTTTGTTGGTAATATTTGTCATATTTTTTTCAACCACCAAATTAGTTTTGATTAAGACCAAGTTCTTTTTGCTTTTTCCTGGTTAATCCCAGGGAAACAATGCAATGAGATTCTTTGAGATAATATATAAGCTCATCATCTTCTGTATCTGGCACATCATACTGCTGTATCCACATCATCCCGCGAGAGGCAAAGTAAGGTGCCGGACGATAACCGGGTTCGTCACTCAGAAAAAGAAAATCGGACTCGGACGTTTTAAATGTAAATGCAGGTTTATCCGCATTCTCCCAGCCGCCAATTGCGAACACCTTTTCCCCAACTTTCCATACATGAGAATCACCCCATTG
>CAZCOZ010000058.1:0-2695 GCA_964500555.1 uncultured Thiotrichaceae bacterium
GTTCACGTTGTATGATAATGCCTGTTATTGATGAGCAAATGCTTAACAGGCGGCGTTGAAAATTATCCGGTGTGCGTTTTTTAAAGCTGGATAATGCAAAACTGCCGATGGGTTCATTGCTGCTGTTATGGACAGGACTAGACCAGCACGCATGCACTTTAAATTTAGTGACAAGGCTCTGTACGTTATCCCAGCGTTTATCAGTCAAAGTATCGGAGACGAACATATCTTCGTTGTGATAGATCGCATTACCGCAGGAACCATTACCAACGGCTAAACCGTCTAGTTCCTTTCTGACTTCGATTGGCATACTCGGTGCTGCGTGTACAAATAACTGGTTTTTAGCTTTATCGTAGAGCATGACTGAAGCAATTGAATTAGGCGTTAATTTTTCAGCAAACAGGCATACTTGCTCAAGCAGATCTTCATAATTGTTGCTGGTGACAGTTGCGCCGAGAATGCTGCTTTGTAACTCGAGCAATTTTTCGAGTTTAGATTGCTCGATTGAGGTTGCATCGGAGACAGGATTTTTGAATTTATCTGACGAGGTCATAAATTTAACTCATTTTTTATATGCTCAAAGCGCATTGGTTATATTAAAACGTATCCGTTGAGATCGGCTGCGGATTGTCCACACTACGATCTCAGTTAATGCTGTATGACTATTGCAGTATAGAATAAATCTAACAGTATATTTAAGCCATATGTACCTGGTAACTGACAACTATCGATATTATCGACAGTGATTTTAAACGTTTTATCCATTTTAAGTTCTATATTCTTTGTATTGTAATGCACCACTTATGATGAAAGTGTTATTTTGTGCCGATAATCAATAAAAATGGGTGGTTACTGTGATGCAAGCCCGTTTTGTCACTCTCTGCCTGAGATATATTAGTATAATCACATTACTGGCGTTGAATGAAGAGCCAGTAATAAATCTAACTAAAATAAGTTGAAATTATGCATTCAATTAAGTCATTGTTGGCCAGACGAAATACGCAATTGCTGGGTGAAAGTGGTGATAAAGCACAGGCTTTATCACGTTTAGAGTTGAGTAAGATGTTGGCAAGGTCATACAAATCTTATAATTCGTTGAGGTTACATTTAGAAACGCAATCGGGGAAAAGAGAGGCCAGAAAGTTTGAAAAGAACGAAGAAGTCACAGCGATACTTAGAAAACTTATTAAGCTCGATTACATAAAAAAAATAGGTACCGATCAGTATAAATATATTAATCACGAGGCACGTTCCTATTTAGCGGGCGGTTGGTTAGAAGAGTTTATTTTTTGTGCAATGCTGGAAAGCAGTCCTGATGAAGTGTTGTACCAGCAAAAAGTGCAGTGGCAAGTCGGCGAGGTCAACGGCAAAAATGAAATCGATGTAATTGCGCGTAAAGGTGATATTTTGTCGTTGATTTCCTGTAAAGCCAGTCATTGGAATTATCGTAGTCATAATCAGGGTGATCGAGATAAGTTGAAGTCTTTTCTTTTAGAAACGGATTATTGGGACACGCACTTTTCAGCAGGTATGGGTCGAGCGATGTTGGTTGTAACGCAAGATCTTATTGATGAAGCGAATAATCATTCTAAACGCAGTCCCACTATTTTTGCTCGCGCCGATATTTTGAATGTTGATATTGTTAGCCTGGATTTTTTTCAGTGGGATGTGCTGGTTGAGCGTTTGAAAAAACACTGGGATTAAGAGCTTTATATCATGGCTGATATTTTAGCTTTTAAAAAAAAGACAGTAGCAGAAAAACACAAAGGTAAAACACTGTGTCGAAGTGGTTTTCACAAGTGGAAAATTTTGACAGAGAAAAAGTTTGAGGTAAAGCAGGGGAAATTAATAACCGTTTATCAGTGCAAACGTTGTGGCAAACAAAAGAACGCAGCATTATAAATATGGTTTTAAAAATGTAAGCTGTAAAGGTAAGAGAGGTTATTGCTTCAACCTGTAACCTGTTTTAAACATCCACCAGACAATTAATAAACAAAGTGCCAGAAAAGCTAAAATGATAGTTAGGCTTAGCCATACGCTCACATCAGCGACTTCGAAAAAACTCCAGCGAAAGCCGCTAATTAAGTAAACTACTGGATTAAACAAAGTAATGGTTTGCCATATAGGCGGCAGCATGTTGATGGAATAGAAACTTCCGCCCAAAAATACCAGAGGCGTGATCACTAGCATAGGAATTAGTTGTAGCTTTTCAAAATTGTCGGCCCATAAGCCAATGATAAAACCAAACAGGCTAAAAGTGATGCAGGTGAGGATTAAAAAAGTCATCATCCAGAAAGGGTGCGCGATTTCTAGTTGCACAAAAAAACTAGCAGTCACTAAAATTATAATTCCAATAATAAAAGATTTGCTTGCAGCCGCGCCAACATAGCCAATCAATATTTCTATAAACGAAATCGGTGCTGACATTACTTCGTAGATCGTACCAGTAAATTTAGGAAAGAAAATACCAAAAGATGCATTAGCAACGCTTTGGGTTAATAAAGCTAACATCATTAACCCGGGTACAATAAAAGTACCATAAGGTATACCCTCTATTTCCTGTATGCGTGAGCCGATAGCAGAGCCGAAAACAACAAAGTAAAGCGCGGTTGAAATAACAGGTGAAATAAAACTTTGTAGCATTGTTTCCCATGCGCGCAGCATTTCATATTTGTAAATAATTTTTATCGCGGGT
>CAZCOZ010000058.1:2795-13542 GCA_964500555.1 uncultured Thiotrichaceae bacterium
ATAGTCATTATTTCTTTTTCACCAAATCAACAAATATGTCTTCAAGTGAACTTTGGGATGTGTTTACATCCGTAAGTGATAAGTTTGCATGACGAATTGCATCTAATAATCGGGCTACGCTATCTTTGTTGTTTGATGGGTCGTAAGTGTGAGTTAATTTTTTACCGTCAGTTGAAAGTTCTAAGTCCCAACTAGCTAACTCATCTGGGATGGACGTTAGTGCTTCAGTAAGTTCGATACATATTTGTTTCTTTCCAAGCTTATGCATAATGGACTGTTTGTTATCGATAAGTAACAGTTCACCATTGCTAATAACACCAACACGATCAGCAATTTCTTCTGCTTCTTCAATGTAATGTGTAGTAAGAATAATAGTAACGCCAGATTCGCGTAAACGCCTTACCAGCGCCCACATATCTTTGCGTAATTCTACGTCAACGCCTGCAGTGGGCTCATCAAGAAAAAGAATTTTGGGTTCGTGCGCTAAAGCTTTACCAATAAGTACACGTCGTTTCATACCGCCTGAAAGGGATAGAATTTCACTGTTTCTTTTTTCCCAGAGTGACAGGCTTTTAAGTAGTTGTTCAAGATAGGCATTGTCTGGCTTTTTTCCAAACAGACCTCGGCTGAAAGCAAGCGTGTTAATAACCTTGTCAAACGAACCAAGGGTGAGTTCCTGTGGAACCAGGCCTATCATGGCTCGGGTTGCACGAAAGTCATTAACAATATCGTAGCCATCCACTGTGACTGTTCCGCTACTGGGTTTGACGATGCCGCAGATGGCAGAGATTAACGTCGTTTTTCCGGCACCGTTAGGGCCGAGTAGCGCTAAAATTTCACCGCGCTCAATATCCAGGCTTAAATTCTTTAGTGCTTGATGCCCGCTCTTATATGTTTTTGACAGGTTAGATATTGAAACGATAGCTTGCATAATATTGGTAGGTGTATTTCGTTTTCTGGTTTGAAAATATAAGAGTGCTTTTTGTATATTTAATTATACTCATAACTTAGTGCTTACGTTGATATAATTAGGTTCCTGATTTATTTCACAGCTGGATTTGTAATCATTCCACAATCGCTAAACAAACAACTGAAAAAATGCATGATCGCTGATGTGCAGGGTTTTCGACGTGGTTTAAAAAGAGTGAGTGGGAATTATGATAAACAGAAGAATGATAAGCAAAAAATATCAGAGTTAAAAAAACATATTGAAAAGTCTATTGCAACTGCAGAAGAACGAAAAAAGAAGTTGCCAATAATTACTTACCCCGATGATTTACCTATTGCACAGAAAAGTGAACTGATAAAAAAAATTATCAGTGAAAATCAAGTCACAATCTTATGCGGTGAAACCGGTTCGGGTAAAACCACGCAGCTACCCAAAATATGTCTTGATATTGGTTTGGGTATTCGCGGAAAAATAGCGCATACCCAACCACGCCGGTTAGCTGCAAGGGCGGTTTCTCAGCGAATTGCAGAGGAATTGAATACCGAATTAGGTAATGAGGTCGGGTTTAAAGTCAGGTTCTCCGATCAGTCAAACGATAGTAGTTACATTAAATTAATGACTGATGGAATATTACTGGCTGAATGTAATCATGATCCTTTTTTAAACCAATATGACACGGTTATTATTGATGAAGCGCATGAACGCAGTCTGAATATTGATTTTTTAATGGGTTATTTAAAACGCTTAATTAAAAAGCGAAAAGATTTAAAAATAATAATTACGTCGGCCACAATTGATCCTGAACGATTTTCTAAACATTTTTCTAATGCCCCCATTATAAATGTATCCGGTCGCACTTATCCTGTTGAAGTACGTTATCGTCCTTATCAAAGTGCTGATGATGAGAATAGGAAAGATCTTCAGCAGGGTATTATCGATGCCGTTAATGAGTTATCAAAAATTGATCGCGGCGATATACTTGTTTTTCTAAGCGGAGAAAGAGATATACGCGAAACGGCAGATGCCTTATCTAAAGAAAGAGGTAATCGAGCACTCGATAACACCGAAGTATTGCCCTTGCTTGCGCGTTTATCAAATGCGGAACAAAATCGTATTTTCCACCCGTCCAGCAAACGTCGAATTATTTTAGCCACCAATGTGGCTGAAACCTCATTAACAGTTCCTGGGATTAAGTATGTAATTGACTCAGGTGTTGCACGTATTTCACGTTATTCATGGCGCAGTAAAATTCAGCGGTTGCCGATTGAAAAAATATCGCAGGCGTCAGCCAATCAGCGTAAAGGACGTTGTGGGCGAGTGTCTGCTGGCATCTGTATTCGTCTTTATGATGAAGATGATTTTAATCAGCGCGATGAATTCACTGAACCTGAAATTCAACGGACGAATTTGGCTGCTGTTATTTTACAGATGGAAAATTTGCAGTTGGGTCATATTAATGATTTTCCCTTTGTTGAGCCACCAGAAGATCGTTTAATTAATGACGGATATAACTTGTTGTTTGAGTTAGGCGCAATTGATAAGCATCACCAAATAACTAAAACGGGAAAACAGATAGCGCATTTTCCAATTGATCCTAAGTTGGCCAGAATGATTCTGGAAGCAAATAAGGAAAATGCTTTAACCGAAGTGTTAATTATTGTTTCAGCACTTGCTACGCAAGACCCTCGTGAACGACCGCTGGATAAACAACAGGCTTCGGATGAAAAACATGCCGCGTTCACCGATAAGGCTTCAGATTTTATTTTTTATATTAACCTGTGGTCGGCATACCATACTGAAAAAAAAGAAGTTTCAAATAATCAGTTGCGAAAATGGTGTAAGAAAAATTATATTTCATGGATGCGAATGCGTGAATGGATTGATACCTATGGACAAATTAAACGCATGTTGTCGAATTTGAAATTGAAGCTGAATACGACAACCGCTTCTTACGATCAAATTCATCAGTCATTATTGATCGGTTTGCTAGCAAATATTGGCTATAAGGATGAAGGCAAAGAGTACCTGGCTGCGCGCAGTAAAAAATTTAATATCTTCCCAGGGTCAGCCTTATTTAAATCTTCACCAAAGTGGATAATGGCTGCAGAAGTAGTAGAAACGTCACGCGTGTATGCGCGTACTAACGCAAAAATAGATGTTGCATGGATTGAGAAAAAAGCGAATCACTTATTAAAACGGCATTATAGTAATCCGCACTGGGAGAAAAAACGTTCGCAGGTTGTTGCGCATGAACAATCAAGTTTATATGGCTTGATTATTAATGCCGATAAAAAAGTAAGTTATGCGCGAATTAATCCTGTTGAAGCAAAAGAAATATTTATTCGTTGCGCTTTAATTGAAGGCGACTTTGAATGCAAGGCTGCGTTTTTTATTCATAACAGGCAATTGTTTAAAGACCTTTCTGCTTTGGAGGCAAAATCACGTCGCCATGATGTAATTGTGGATGATGAGATTTTGTACGATTTTTATCAACAGCATTTGCCTGACACTATTCACAGTGGTGCAACCTTAGATAAGTGGCTGCGGAATAATAAAGAAAACGGTAAGCAATTATTCTTAACGAATGAAGAGTTAATGCGGGATGATGCAACCATTGTTTCAAACGATCTGTTTCCTGATTACCTTTCTATGTCTGATGATATAGATGGATCAAAATTTCCTATTGAGTACCATTTCGATCCAACAAATCATTGCGATGGAATAACGTTAGTAACACCCGCGGCAGGTGTTAAAGCCATTAATCCACAACGATGTGAATGGCTTATTTCCGGTTTGCTGCAGGATAAAATTGTCGCGTTAATAAAATCCTTACCAAAATCATTAAGAAAAAATTTTGTGCCTGCACCAAACTTTGCAGAAGCCTGCGTTGAGGCGCTCGTAGCATCTGATGTAGCTTTATGTACAGCAGTAGCGAGTCATCTTAAAAAAATGACGGGCGTTCAAATACCCTATGATGCCTGGCGTGTTAGTGACATTGCACAACATTTATTAATGAATTTTAGAGTGATTGATACGGATGGCGCGACTCTTGAAGAAGGGCGTGATTTGCAAGCAATAAAAGAGCGTTTGTCTGTTTCTGCTGGAGAGTCATTGGAACTTGCTTCGGAATTTTCTTCTCAGCAGGAAAGTGATGAAATGATCGTGCATGAGCAGGAAAACGCATTTGATCAAGATGATGTTACTGCTGCTGCGCTTGATGGTTTAGCCGATACTGTTGATGTTAATCTTCAGGGTATTTTGATAAAAGCCTATCCAGCATTGGTGCGACAGGGTAAGCAAATTAATCTTCGTGCTCTGGAGTCGAAGAGAAAAGCGCTACTTGAAACACATAAAGCGTTACGACAGTTATATATCAACTCACTTTCTGAGCAGGTTAAACATTTAAAGCGCTCAATTCCTGGTATTCAAAACCTGTGTTTAAAGTATAAAGACTTTGGCGGTTGCGATGATTTGAAACGTGACATTATCAATAATACGATTGATGATGTTTTTTTATATGATTCTATTGCTACAGAAGATGAATTTAATGCTCGGCTGGATAAAGGAAAAAGTAATCTGTATGACAAGGCGGAACGCTGGAGTCAATTGATAACGAAAATACTGGATGAATATCGTCAGATAAAAAAATTAGTAAAAAACGCGACAATGTTACAGCTAGATACAGTTTCTGATATTCAAACGCAGTTAAATTTTTTGTTTTCGGATAATTTTATTACTACGATTGATGCAGAATGGTTACAACAATACCCGCGTTATTTAATGGCAATAAATAAACGTTTTGAAAAATCAAAGACAAATGCTACGCGTGATCGTCAATTACGTTTGGATTTTTCTCGGTTATGGGATGACTATGTAAAGCGACAGGCGACAATTGAAAAGCAGCATATCGAATCAGAGCAGCTTGACCATTATCGCTGGATGCTGGAAGAGTATCGTGTTTCGTTGTTTGCTCAGGAAATAAAAACAAAATTTCCTGTTTCTGAAAAAAGGTTAAAAAAATACTGGAATGATTTATCAGATATTTAGTAGCGTGATTTATTCAGTGACAAAATAAATGCCCTCTCCTTTTGGGAGAGGGCAGTGGCGTTTGAAATGTCTAACTCCAGTAACGAACCCTGCCCGTATCGACATGAATAAAGTTAGATTTTGGATAGTAGCCAACGCCACCTGTTTGGCAACTACGCGCCGCTTTGTGCAGTGTTGCTATATCACAACCAGGCAAACGAAGATCGATCGCTCGGCCTTGCATGTGCAAACTTCTCTTTGCCACGCCGTTACTTTTTTTGTTTAACGCGGCATTGGTTTTCGGTGAACGGTAACCGGAAATAATGTGGAAAGGTTTTTCCCCGCCAACTTTTTGCTGCAGAGTATTCAATAGCTCAAGTAATTTATTGTCCATTGGGTGTACCTCACCTGTACGGTGATCGCGCAGCACATTGCTAATGGCATCTAGTTCACTGGTCTGGTATTCGCCGTCCGCCCAGTAGCAGGTGTTGATGCTTTCACCGGTATGCAAATTGAGCAGAGAGAGTTTTCTGTCGGCGATATCATGCGCCGATTCACTTGCTGTGCTGGTTGCCGTACTGGCAAAAACATTGGGCAAAATAAGCGAAGTCGCTGCACCGAGGCCGTATTGTAAGAAGCGGCGACGACTGGATGTGATTAACTTACTGGATTTGTTGGTTTTTTGATCAATTTCTTGATCTACAGGGTCGATACAGAATGTCATTAATAGCCTCAGAAATAAGCTCTATGGAGAAGTATTTGGAAGCATTTGGAATAATAACAATCAAATTATAGTAGCTTGTGTAAAAAACTACAGAAATCTCGCCATTTTTAGGTCACGTTTATAATTATCGGGTGAAAATATCAGCTCATCGCCATTTGCCCAGACGGTGAGATAGACCGTATAAACGGCCAAAGGTTTCTCAAGTTTTGCATAATGTTTTTTATTGCTCGCGATTATAGCGGATATTTTTTTGCGACTGTAATCATTATTTAAACTAAAACTGGCAAGCGCAAGTGGATCTTCTACGCGGATGCAGCCAGAACTGAAATTTCTTTCGATTTTGTTGAACAGACGTTTCGATGGCGTGTCATGTAAGTATATTTGCCATGGGTTCGGCATTATAAATTTCATCTGACCCAGCGCATTATTTTTGCCGGGATCCTGCCGTAAAAAGTAGGGGAATTCATCATCGTTTATAGAGCTCCAGTCGATGGAGTCTGGGCTGATCTCATTTATCTTGCCACGGTAAGCGTCAACAATACGGATATTCTGGCTTCTGAAATAGTCAGGATCCGTTTGCTGTTTAGGTATCAAATCCAGGCGAGCTAATTTTTTCGGTACATACCAATGGGGGTTGAGTACGATGTGCTGCATCTTGCTAGTGAAGGCGGGTGTTTCACGATCTCTTTTCCCAACGATAACCCGCATGTCCAGTTTCACCGTGTTGTCTTCCACCGCCATCAAACGGTAATTGGCAAGATTAACCATGATATAGCGTTGACCAAGATTGTCGGGCAACCAGCGTAGTCGTTCTAAATTTATTTTTATTTGTTCTAAGCGTTTTTCGGCAGGTATATTCATTGCCGCTCGCGTTCTTCGGCCATAAACACCATCGACCTTTAGACTATGGCGTATTTGAAAGCGTTTGACGGCGTCTGACAATGTTTGGCTGAATAGTTCGGGTTGATCTGTGTCGGCGAAATGCAGAGATTTATCTTCAAGTGTTAAACGCTTTTTGATTAATGGGACGAAAGGATGAGAATCACCAGGGTACATCTTGTGTGATTTTGGAATGTTAGACCAGCCGCCTTCATCAACCAGTTTTTGGTAGTGCGAAATCGCATTTAGTAAAGATTGATATTGTTTTGACGTCGGGATAAGGTTTTCGAGTTGATTCTTGAAATCATCTCCAGTCAGTGCTTCATTTAGAAATGTCGTCGCATTGAAAGGCTGCTGAGGAATTGACCATTTTGGATCAACAACGCCAGGGTCTAGTCGGCCTTTAGAAAGATCACTAATGAGTTTTATTAGTCCGTCCGTTAGCAGGTAATCGTAGACTTTTTGTTCAGATGGACTGACTAATGGTTCAAATTCGCGTAAAAAACTGGCGTGGTATTGCTCGGGGTCAAGTCCATGGCGAAATGATTGTTCAATAAATGCCAGGGCATCATAGGCTTTGTTATTGAGTTTTTGGTTTTTATGCCAAAGGTAATCATCCGTGTGTTTGTATAACTTCGATAATAGAGCAGTATCAATACTGGAAACATTTTCGTACAGACGAGTTTCGAAACTCTGTAGTGCGATTGCCTGTAGACTAAAACATAACCCGATAAAGCCAATAAGCATGTTATAAATAAACATGCTATAAATTTTTATTTTCCTTGTTTCCACGACAATCTACTTTATGTGCTGGTTGTTGTAATTTGGGGATTTTGAGCAATTTTAAGCATAACGTGAAGGTTGCATTGGAATGCATTGTTACCGCTTATCCTCCCAAGTTTACTTCGTAATTAGCATATAGCTATAAATTTAACCAAAAAGGTGAAATAAAGACAAATTAGGATTGTCTGTAAAGTATTGTTTGTAATCTATATTTCACGTTATACACTATATCCGTATAGCGAAATATTCGATTGTTTTTAGCTAATTTAGATGACAATCGTTAGAATAAAAAGTGCTGTAATGATTAATGGAGCAGGTACGAATCAATGTTGAAAAAAATTATAAGTTTGATTATTTTGAATGGTGTTTTTATGACATCCGTATGGGCGGATGATGACCAGCCCCGTGTCTCTTCCAAAGGTGAAAATGTAATAAGGGAAGGCAGTGATATTTTAACAGTCGTAAATAAGGAAATAACAAATATAAATACGGTGCAATTAAAAAAAATATTAGAAAAAAATCCCGAGACAGTAGTAATCGATGTACGAACGACTGATGAGATCGCTAACCTGGGTGGCATGATAGAAGCACCGCGAAATTATAATATTCTGCGTGGTTGGCTGGAGTTTAGAGTTGCGGATATTGTTGTTGATGTTGATACACCTATTGTGGTTTATTGCGGCATTAACCTACGTAGTCCACTGGCAGCAAAAACGTTGATGGACATGGGATATAAAAATGTAAAAAATTATGCAGATGGATTTTTTGTGTGGCAGAAAGCGGGCTTGCCCATCGAGCAAACAGATAAAGCGGTCGATTCTATTTTGTATAACAAGCCGCAAAAAGTAACGGAGAACGTGTGGTCTGCGATTGGCGCAACAGCACCACCGACGTATGCCAATTCGGGGCATAATAATAATTTATCTTTTATCATTACGTCAGAGGGTGTGGTGGTCATTAATGCTGGAGATAACTATTTACTTGCACAGGCCTTGCATCGAGAGATAAAAGCGATAACCGATCAGCCAGTAAAATATGTTGTACTGGAAAATGGACAGGGGCATGCAGCAATGGGCTCGTTGTACTGGAAGCAACAAAATGTACCAATCATTGCACATATCGAAACATTGCATGAATTGAAGGAATACGGCGAAGAAATTCTAGCGCGAGTCAAAACTGGGCGGCGAGATAAATCAGAAGGCAGTGAAGTGGTTTTGCCTGACGAAACATTTACAGATAAAAAAATTATAGAACTTGGTGGTCAACGTATTGAGTTGTTGCACCTCGGGCCAGCGCATAGCCCTGGGGATATTATAGTTTGGTTGCCGCAACAGAAGTTGGTTATTTCAGGCGACATGGCTTTTCATCAACGTTTGTTGCCAGTGATGGAAGATACTGATACTGCAGCATGGTTACAAACATGGGATAAGTTTGCAGCGTTAAATGCAGAAATTGTTATTCCTGGTCATGGTGTACCAACGACAATGAGTGAAGTGACAAAATACACAAAAGATTATCTCGTGTTTATGCGAGAAAAAATTGGTGCATTAATTGAAGAAGGTGAAACGTTAGAGGCCGCCGCAAAAATTGATCAATCCGCCTATCGGCACTTAGATACATTTGACGAATTAGCAGCATTGAATGCCAGCACAATTTTTAGAGCAATGGAGTTTGAATAAAGTGGTGATTTGCCATGGTGATTTACTGCAGTGATTTACAGAGGAATACATTATGACTGAGCAAAAAATTAAAGTAAAAGTGACTGAAACGGACATGATGATGGAAGTCGTGGTCTATAGTAAAAGTGAAGATAAGATTGAAGTGATGTTAGGTGAAGGTATTCACAGTGTTAAGTGTGAACTGTTGCCGACAGCGAATGGCATTGCCTACGCGGGTTCGGTTATGGGTCGAGAAGTTGTTTATGAGCGTAGCCGTGAACAAGTTGCTGAAGATGTTGAATTAGAGAATCATGACTATCGTGATTCACGACGACGATAAATATTATAGTAATTGTTTTTATCAAGGAATGGAGAGATGGACGGTTTAAGTTCGTATTTTAAAGTATGAAAAAATTAAAATTTGTATTCGGGTATAGCTTATTTGTGATATCAACCTTTGCAAATGCTGGTATTTATAAATGGACTGATAAAGATGGTAATGTTCATTATGGCGATCAACCTGTAGTGCAAAAAAAAGCAACTGAATTAAAGATTAATACGAAACCCAGCTCAGGTATTGCCGTTTCATCAGATAAGAAAAAAGCACGAGATCAGCTTCTTGAAGAGTTTAAAGAGGATAGAGAAGCCAGGGATAAAAAACGCAAGGATCAACGTATTGCAAAGAAAAAAATACGAAAGCAGTGTGCACGTGCCAGAGATACGTTAAAAAGGTATAGAGAGGCGAGTGGTGTTTACAAACTAAATAAAAAAGGTGAACGTGTTTTTTACTCTAAAGAGGCTCGCGCTAAAAAAGAGAGAACTTATAATAAAGCGATAAAAAAACATTGTCGGTAGATTTTTATACTTTAATTTTTATCTAAAAAATACCTGGCAAAGGAGACCTTCAGACAAGTTTTGTTTCAAAGGTGAATTAGTTATAACTAAGCTAGCAATACCCGTGTTTTAAGAAGTACAGCCTTAATCACATCATCGGGTGCTTTTTCGGTAAACGATGTGTTTCTATTATCAAAATCTATCATTTTTATTTGCTGACAGAGAACGACACCTTTTGTGTTGCCTGTATCCAAAGCAACCTCCATACCATTTCCTCGGACTGTTGATGTAATGGGGGCAACCAAAGCCAAACCAGTTGCATTATTAAAAACTTTCAGCGTGAGAACAAGAGCCGAGCGTTGTCCAGCTTGTTCGTGGCCTGCTGAAGGATCAAAGTTAGTGAAGATGATGTCACCACGTCCAGGAACATAAGCACTAGTCATTTAATACGCTCTTTACCAACTGGTGCCGCATTAAGCCATTGCTTATCTTCATCATCAAGTTGCATTGATTCTCTAGTGCAGCCAACCAGTAAATCTGCCATTGTGTAAACTGGCTCAGCGGGTGTGAGAATTAAAGAACCATCGTTAACCTCAGCGCTTAGTGACCCACCGATGGTTACATCTAATTGACTTAAAAGATTCTTATTTAACCGAATGCCAGCACTGTTGCCCCAGCTTTTTATCTCTAAATTCATAATGTGCCTCTTTTTAAAGTATATCCATAGTATATACCAAGGAAAATAAAAGTATATCTATTGTATATACTATGTAGAGCAATAATTGCTCACTGTTTTAGAAGAAGACCCTCAAAATTTTTATCTCAATAGACCTGTTCACTGTTGGTCTCAACCGGTCAACGCAACACTATAATCTTTTATTAATAAAGAAGGAG
>CAZCOZ010000059.1:0-13129 GCA_964500555.1 uncultured Thiotrichaceae bacterium
CTCTCATCTAAAAAAACAGATAGAAAGATATTTTTAAAACGTACTCCATAAAAAAACCAACTGAAGAATATCAGTTGGTTTTTTGTTTATACTTTTTTGAAAAGCTTACATGATACTACTGAGGCAGCATTTGCTTCACAACTTTTTCAAGCCTTTTATTAACATGAGGTAATGCTTCAGCTTCTTCCATATTCATTTGGTTAGACCAGACAGAAAGACGGATACCATGGGGGAAATAATTACTTGTTTTAGTCATTTGTCCAGAAGTACTATTACCAGATTGTGTGCGACCACCCGTTGACATTCTAGAGCTGCTAGCGCCAGCACCTGCCGCCATAGTACTACTATCACTACGAGATGTTGTGAAAGAAACAGGCGTATTTGAATATTCCTCAAGTACGAAGTCACAAATCAAAGCCCATTCTCTTGGTCTTGATGCATTTGTGATACCTATCGCCATTAAACCACCTACAGCCAAACCACCAGCAGCACTACCTAAATTTGATCCACCTGAACCATGTATCGCAGCAGCTGTACCTAACCCTACCGCAGCACCAGTAATAGCACCCATGCCTGCAGCTTTTGCAGCACCACCGGATTCAGGCTCCACTTCACCCCAGAATCGTAGTGAAGCTCTTAACCTGTACGTCGCTTGCGAAGGGTCTGCAACTAATGTCCAACCTTGATCCGTTGCCGATTTTTTTAAGAGACTCGTTAAATCAACATCTGCATCACTAATATTGCGAAATGATATATAAACTGATTTCTTATTTTGAGAAACTGGCTCTAACTGAGGCGGTGGCACAGCCCATACAGAACCACTTCTTGGCTCAGCGTATTTATTCGCGGTTAACTTCCCCAAACCACGAGACATTTGAGTACAACTTGAAACCGCAAAACCGACTGCAGCAACTAGCAAAACAGCCTTAGCAATTTTTAAATTCATTCTCTTCTCCATCATTAATTGTTAATATAGTCCACAGAAATTATGTGTCGCTGAAGCGTAATAGCCTTTAGGGTTAATGTCAATTATTGTACATAATCTTGATAGAAATCACAGCTATCTGCCAATTTAATTGATACGTACGTATGATTAAATTAAAACAAATCTAATTTTTAATACAAACCTTCGAAAGAAAAGTATCGAACGACATCACCCGGCTTTATTTCACTGCCGATAGGCACTTCAACCAAACCATCTGCCCAGCTTGCTGAACTTAACACACCTGACCCTTGATGCGGATACAGCTGAGCTACCATTGATTGATTTCTATTTATTAATTTAACTCGCAAATATTCCTGACGTTGTACATTCCGCCAGTCGAAGTCGGCTATTACAGAAGTTGATTTTGCATAATAATCGGTTACTCCCTGCAACTTTAATATCAAGCTACGCGCGAAGATTAAGAATGTCACAAAAACAGAAACAGGATTACCGGGCAAACCCATAAATAAAGTATTACCTACTTTACCAAAGGCAACAGGTTTTCCCGGCTTCATCGCAATACGCCACATATTTAACTCACCAAGTTTTTCTAAAGCAATACGAACGTAATCTTCTTCACCAACAGAAACACCGCCACTGGTAACCACTAAATCAGCTGATGTTGCTGCCTGTTTTAATACTTCTGTGGTCGCGTCTAACGTATCGGGCACAATACCCAAGTCAATAATTTCACAGTCCATCGTTTGCAATAAACCACGCAATGTATATCGATTAGAATTATAGATTTTCCCGTTCGCTAATGCCTCACCCGGCGTAACTAATTCATCTCCAGTAAAAAATGTTGCCACTTTTAATCTTCGCTTAACCTTTAACGTTGCTAAGCCAACCGACGCTAATAAACCTAATTCCTGCGGACGTAACCGTGTGCCTGATTTTAAAACCACACTGTTTTTTGCAATATCTTCACCTGCTCGACGAATATTGCAATGCGCCTCGACAACAGCATTTATGGTAACAACGTCATCTTTACGTTCGCACATTTCCTGCATAACAACCGCATCTGCACCAACAGGAATGGGGGCACCTGTAAAGATACGAGCAGCACTTCCTTTCACTAATTCAGTACCAACCTGGCCTGCCGCAATGCGTTGTGAAACAGGAAGTTTAACGCCAGTCGTTTGGCAATCACTACTACGCACGGCATAGCCATCCATTGCACTGTTATCATAACCAGGCACATCAATCGTCGAATAGACATCTTCTGCCAACACCCTGCTTAGTACATTAAGAACATCAATCGACTCAGATTCAGTAACAGCAACTGCAGGTGTTAATATTTTTTCAATTGCTTCATCAACAGATAATAAATTAGGTGACGCACACATATCCAACTTTTCTTTTTTTTCATTTTTCATTTTTTACCTCCATGGATGGAGTGAAAAAAAATTGCTCCTGCATTTTCTTTACTTCCTGTGTCCATACAGGTCGTATGCTGAAAATCGTCTGGAACGATTTCAGTGCTTTTCCATCACTACTCGAATCATTTCTCCAACAGTCTAGGCATTAACGCCACCATATTACAGGGCGTGGTATTACTATTAATTTGCGGCTCAATAATTTTGTCCCATCCAGTACGGCAAGCTCCGGTAGAACCCGGCAAACAAAATATAAATGTACCATTCGCAACGCCGCCTATACAACGTGACGCAATCGTCGATGTTCCTATTTCCTGATAGGACACCCAACGAAATAATTCACCTATACCATCAATTTCTTTATCCAGTAATGGTTTAATTGCTTCAGGGGTAATATCTCGACCCGTTATGCCCGTACCACCTGTACTAATAATAACGTCGACATCTTTATCAACAATCCAGCGAGACACAGTTTCACGAATAAGATATTTGTCATCACGTAATATCATCTTTTCAGCTAGAACATGCCCTGCATCAAGCAAACGTTCAACTAGCGCTTTCCCGGATGTATCATCGGCTTCAGTGCGGCTATCCGACACAGTCAGAATGGCAATTTTTATTGACGTCATATTTTTCTCAGACATATTTAATCACTCCGTCCTATTTAAAAACCAGAGACTTCTTAGGCGGCTCGCGAGAAAGCCTGCGTAAAAGCATCCTTAAATACCAGCATCTGATCAGCTGGTAATTTATTGATTCCTGCGGCAGCTTTACGACCACCACCTGTAGGAAACTGTCGACATAAGTCATCCGCACCCGTTTTGTTTTCTAATGGTGCACGCACGCTAACTAAAAAGGCACCATCTGATTGCCTGGTCAGCATGGCATGTGCGCGAGCAGGAAATTGTTGCGCTAGTGAATTCGCAAAAACACCACTCACCCGCCGCGCCCATTTTTCATTCGGCAGAATAAATAAGGCATGACTTTTGCTCAAATGCTCCGCCGTCACCTGCTCCGCCTGTTTCACATCATTGTAATAACCATCTCGTAACTTCTGATAGCCCGCTTCATTATTGATAAAATTAAATGGATCAGCGTAAGGTTTAATTAATTCATACAATGCAACCGGCGTGTAAATCAAATCATCCAGCGTTGCACCGTAACCATTATAATTAATGCAAGTCCCCAACTCTTTCAACTGCTCTAGTTGCTCACTTGATAAATCCAATGGTTTAGCCGCCTCTTCTGCCGCAGTAAATAAATTATCACCAAAAGCTGCCGTCACTGCCCATGGCAAATATTGACTATTCAAATAAGCATTAACCAATAGACTCGTACAAACGTTAGCATCCGTATCAATGTTTGCGTTGAGATTTTTATGCTCAGGTATATCACCACAAAAATGATGATCAAAATATAATACCGACGCACCCGATTCCAAAACGCGGATAAGTTCATCACGATTTTTATCCAGCGAAATATCAAGCACGGTCACTTCATCACCCGCCTTCGCCTGAACCTGTTCAACCAATGCAATATCACGTTTTACACCGGTTATCAGCGTACTGGAAACGGGGTTTGCCAAACGTAGTTGATGCAAGGCACATATACCATCTGCATCACCATTAAATACATCAATTATTGCCATTTTTCCCTACTTACATTATTATTTAAAATACTTTAGATATATTAATTAATACATTGAAAAATATAATATTATTTAATTAGTATGCTTTCTTAGTACAAAGCTACATATACTCATCATAATGTTAAAAACATGCATTATAAATGCTTTAGCCAACTTAGCTAGCAACCCTATCAGGGTATTCCGATTTAATAAAAATCATGTACTATTTAGCCATGCACTATCTAACCATACGCAAGTCAGCAAAAGCGGATGATGAACACAGATAATTATAACAATGCGAATTCACTGATCGACCCTTTTGGCCGTCGTATCGAGTACGTTCGCCTGTCGGTGACGGACAAGTGCAATCTGCGTTGTTTTTATTGCATGCCGAAAAACTTCAAAGATTTCGAACAACCTGAACATTGGTTGAGCTACGATGAAATAGAACGTGTTATCAAAGCTTTTACCGAATTAGGTGTCGCACGTGTTCGACTAACCGGTGGCGAACCACTGGTTAGAAAGAAACTTGCCGACCTTGCGCAGCGACTAACATCATTACCGGGACTAAATGATTTATCCCTTAGCACCAATGCCATGTTACTCAACAAACAGGCTGGTGATTTACAAAAAGCAGGTATTTCAAGAATCAATGTCAGCCTGGATACATTAAACCCAACGAAATTTAAAGAGATCACCGGTGGCGAGTTACAACCTGTACTCGATGGCTTAATCGCTGCAAAAAAGGCCGGCTTTTCCCCAATAAAAATAAACGTGGTTGCGATGAAAGGCATCAATGAGGATGAATTCGAAGACATGATCGAATTTTGTCTACAGCATGATTTCACATTACGCTTTATCGAAACTATGCCGATGGGTGCAACGGGAGAAGATGCCACTGACCATTTTCTCGATTTACAAATCGTTAAACAGCGTTTAGCGAAACGCTTCAATTTAATTCCCGGCGTCATGCCCGGTGGCGGCCCAGCACGTTATATGCAGGTGAAAAACACCAACTTACGAATTGGTTTTATCACCCCTATTTCTCAACATTTCTGCGAAAGCTGTAATCGCGTTCGTCTATCAGTCGATGGCACGCTTTATTTATGCCTGGGTCAGGACGATAAAGTTGAATTACGTCCACTGCTCCGTTCTGGCATTAGTGACGACGAGTTAAAAACATGTTTAATCGAAGCCATTAGCCAGAAACCAGAAAAACATGAATTCAAAGAAAAACCCGAACAGGTCGTTCGTTTAATGAGTATGACTGGCGGTTAATCTATCGTTCGAAAAAAAACGTAAAAAACATGAATCAAAACATTTCTTACTTTTTTTTCATCTGTTCATTGCAACATTCTCTGCTGACGTTTATTAGCAACCCCAATCCTTGCTACTTTTTCTTTACCGTTAATCACTAATTCAAAAGGTGTTTTTTCATTTGTGCATTGATAATCCAGTTGCATCTTTTCAAATAACATTTGTTTATCAATATCATCTCTATTTTTCAAGTTTTCAAATAACAGAAAAAATAAACGTTTTAATGAAATTTTCCAGGTACTGCCAGAAGTCTGATACAAAACATCGCTTAATTGCATAAAGTTATCGAAAGGTTTTTCACCTAACAAAAAAGGTAATGTATTTTTAAAACGACCTGAATTAGCAATCATATCCCAGAAGCGTGCAAAACGATTTACCCGTTGAATCGTGGGGAAATCAATATCACGTGTACGTAAAATATTGTAAGGTGGTTCGGGGTTATAGCATAATCGATATTCTTCGTTATGACGATTCAACGGCACGCCACGTAACCGTTTCAATATACCTAACTGTATTTCATGCGGATTCAAAGCCACTAACTGATCAAAACTTTTCGCAAAGTTCGTCAAAGTATCCGAAGGCAAACCAAAAATTAAATCGGCATGAATATAAGCATGGGTATTTTCTTTTAACCAGCGTAAATTTTCACAAGTTTTAACATTATTTTGTTTCCTGCTGATTAAACCCTGTATTTTCTCATCAAACGTTTGCACCCCAATTTCAAATTGTAATGCATGTTCAGGAAATCTAGCGATAACAGCTTTTAATTTATCAGGCAGATTATCAGGAACCACTTCAAAATGAAGATATAAATTATCAACCATACGATCAAGAAAAAATTCCAGTATAGCAATGCTACTTTTTACTTTTAAATTAAAGGTACGATCAATAAATTTAAAATTGCGTGCGCCACGCTGATACAGTTTATCCATCTCATCAAGAAACAAACCTAATTCAAAGGGTTTCGATGTTTTGTCTAATGAAGATAAACAAAACTCGCATTTGAATGGGCAGCCGCGCGACGCTTCTACATAAATCAATCGATTTTTTATATCTTCTTCACTATAAAATTCATAAGGAAGATGCAATTTATCTAACGATAATTCGTCACTCTGAATTTCTCGCTGCAACGGTTTATTACCAGATAGAATGAGCGCGCATAATTCTCTAAAACTTTTTTCTGCCGCACCCATAACAACATAGTCAGCAAGATCAACCACAGCAGGCTTATCCGGTAAATGACTTACCTCTGGCCCACCAAGCACGATGACCGTTTCGGGTGACACTTGCCTTATAAGTGAGACTGTTTTTGTTATCTCTGAGACATTCCAGATATAAACCCCGAAACCAATTACCTTAGCCTGATGCTTCAACAATTTTTCAGCAATATCAATTGGTCGCTCATTTATGGTAAATTCTTCGATAATCGCTGATGACTGCAACCCACCAAGATTGGCATAGAGATAACGTAAACCGAATGCCGTGTGCATGTAACGGGCATTGAGAGTAGTCAACACGATGTCATGAGTAGGAAGGTTTTTCATTTCGAGCATTATATCAATTACACTGCGCCATCATGTAAATCCAGCCAGAAAATCAGAACAATTAGTAACAATCCTCGAAATCACATCAAATAAACAAATTTTCTGCCATTTCCCCAACCATTAGTGGGTATAAAGCCGAATTTAAATTGATTTAAGTCGCTGAAAAAAGGAAAATGTGCGCCAGATTTTTGATGCAGCTACACCTTGTCTAACTTTGTGGATGCTGCATTTCTTATTCATAACTTTTAACAATTTGAGGATATTCCATGAAGTTAATTCTTTTAGGCGCACCGGGCGCAGGCAAAGGTACTGTTGCAAAACTACTAACAAAAATAGACGGTTCTGTACAAATTTCTACTGGCGACATTTTACGTGGTGCCGTAGCTGCTGGTACTGAGCTTGGCAAAAAAGCAGAATCTGCAATGAAGGCGGGCGATTTAGTATCTGATGATTTAATCATGGGTATCATGGCTGAACGTTTAAAAGAAGACGACTGTAAAGCGGGTTACTTACTTGATGGTTTTCCTCGCACGATTCCACAAGCTGAAGCACTAAAAGTAATGCTTGCAGAGATGGGTGAAGAGCTAGACTGTGCCGTTGAAATCGACGTACCACGTGACGTGATTCTGGATCGCTTAACTACACGTCGTACCTGTACTGGCTGTGGCGAAATCTACAACGTTAAATCTAACCCGCCGGCAGTTGAAGGTAAGTGTGATAAATGTGGTGAGCCAGTTGTACAACGTGATGACGAAACGGAAGAAGCTATCAGCAATCGTTTAGAAGTTTACAACAATCAAACTGCGCCGCTTGTTGGTTTCTACAAAAATGAAGGTTTATTACTTTCAGTTAATGCAACATCTTCTGACGCAGTAATTGATGCGATTAAAGCTAAGATTGCTTAATTACTGATTTAAAATTTGCATAAAAAAGCCACCTAAAATGGGTGGCTTTTTTTATTCCGAGCTAATGTCAGAACTGGTCTATGGTATGGTATTAACCAGTCATCTTACACCCTACTTTTTTTACGTCCGAACCAGCCAAGCATACCCAAGCCCGACAGCATCAAAATTACAGCAGGTGGTACAGGCACAACTGCTACCGATAAATTACTACCAAGTGCAGTCGTAATCTATACAGCATTAAGTTGTTCATCGCATAATGATGCTTTCAGACAGCTATTCTCATTAAAAACTAACGTTAACCATTTTCGCTTTTATTTTTTTCTTCACCTTTTTTCATCTTCTTCCCTTCCGCTGCACGCTGTCGCCTGACTTCTTTTGGATCGGCAATTAATGGACGATAAATTTCGACGCGATCGCCCTCGTTTAGAACGGTTGTCATTGCTGTTGCTTTACCAAAAACGCCTATTTTGGCCTTTTCCAGTTCGAGCTCGGGGAAATCCATCATAATGCCTGATTGTACTATCGCGGCACCTGCGGTCGTACCAACATCAACATTCACTGCTCGAATGATTTGTTTTTCTGGCATCGCATAGGCAACTTCAACATTAATACTGCCGATGGCGTTACTTTCTGTTATTGGCATTTCTGTTATTGGTATGTCTGTTATTGGTATGTCAGCCACCATCAGTCGCGCTCACCATAAACTTCAACCGCACGTTTGCAGAAAGAATCAACCAGTGAATTAGCTATTTGAGTAAATATGGGTTTTGCTGCAATTGACATCAAGGCATTATCAAACTCGAACTCAAGTTCAAGGTTCACTTTGCAGGCGTTCGCCGTTTTCAGTGCATCAAATTGCCAAAAACCCCTTAATTTTTTGAATGGGCCATCAACTAACTCTAATTCGATGCGATGATCTTTTTGCAACTGGTTATGAGTAGTAAATGTTTTATTCAATACGCCTTTAGCAATTTCTACTGATGCCACCATTTCAGTGTCACTCTCAGTTTTAACTTCTGAGGACGCACACCAGGGCAAAAATGTTTTGTAGTCATTAACATTATTAACCAGACGGTACATTTCTGCAGGTGAATAATGCACTAAAGCACTACGCTTGATATGAGACATAAATTATTCGATTATAAATTTTACGATTAAATATTACGGTTACAAGTTACGTTGTAAATATTGCATTCTACACTAACGAAAGGTAGCACTAAAACGCTACTATATTAAATAACTTCTATCGCTTTTAGAAAAATAACAATAACGGCGACTGGTGTAATATAACAAACCAGAAAGCGCCAGATTTTATAGATAAATGGCAAAGTTGCCAGTTCTTCTTTGGATGATTCTTTTCGCATTATCCAGCCAGCAAAGATTGCAATAGCTAAACCACCTAGAGGCAGCATTATATTAGCGGTTAAATAATCCAGGGTATCGAAGAAGGTTAAATTTTCGAACAGATATGGGATTGTTAAGGTTTTTTCTTTCCAGATATTGAATGAAAAAACCGTACCTAAGCCAACGAACCAGGTAAAACCGCCTGTCCATATTGCTGCAGAAAGTCGAGTAAAACCATGATTTTCGACCAGATAAGCAACCGCAGGCTCAATCAATGATATTGCTGATGTCCAGGCTGCAAACAATAACAAAGAAAAGAATAACACGCCCATCAAAGTGCCACCCTGCATATGACCAAACGCAATAGGCAGTGTCTGGAAAATTAAGCCTGGTCCACTTCCCGGCTCTAGACCATTGGCAAATACGATGGGGAAAATAGCTAAACCTGCTAGCAGTGCGACAACTGTATCGGCCAGTGCGATGAGAATAGACGCTTTTACAATGGAATGTTCTTCCGACAGATATGAGCCATAAACCATAATTGCGCCCATGCCTAAACTTAAAGTGAAAAATGCATGGCCCATCGCAACAAGCACGCCTTTGCTATCAATGTCGCCAGGTGTAAATAAAAATCGGACACCCTCCATAAAGTAACCAGTGGTCATCGCGTAAATAACAAGAACCAGTAATAAAGCAAACAATAATGGCATTAAGAAAGTCACGGCTTTTTCTAAACCATTTTTTACCCCGCGTGCAACCACCAGCATTGTCATCACCATAAAGAATGTGTGCCAACCGAGTAAACGTTCTGGATCTGAAACCAGGTCAGCAAAAATACTGCTCGCACCATCTGCCGTTACCCCGATGAACATACCGCCACCGGTACGAAATATGTATGACATCGCCCATCCAGCAATAACACTGTAATACGAAAGGATGAGGAAACCGGCGATAACGCCCATCCAGCCTAACCACGACCAAGCAGGGCTTTGGTTTGCTTCTTTAGCCAGCGTTTTCATCGTATTAATGGGACTTTGTTTACCTCGACGCCCAATCATAATTTCGGCCATCATAATGGGAATACCGATGAGAGCGATGCACAGTAAGTAGACGAAAACAAAAGTGCCACCACCGTTTTCTCCAGTGATATAGGGGAATTTCCAGATGTTACCTAAACCGACAGCTGAGCCAGTGGCTGCCAAAATAAAGACGGTACGACTACTCCATTGCCCGTGTATTGATTTACGTTGTTCAGCCATAGGTGTTCAACCGTTCTTTGTTATTAGTTTTATTGGTTTACATTGTTAACAATTTATTAACTGGACTCAAGTCTATTTTTGTCACTTTCATCCCATACCAACGCATTCTAGCCGAAAACGATAGCTTGTGACTCTATGCTAACTTAATTCATCAACAATGACAGTTCACGCCACATAACCTATACTTGCCGGCCGAAGGAACCTCTGATCTTTGCAGCAAGATAATGGCCAAGAAATCAAAGAAAAAACTGAATGACAATACCATCGCGCGCAATCGAAAAGCACGTTATGACTATACCATTGAGTCCAATTTTGAAGGCGGCCTCGTACTGGAAGGCTGGGAAGTCAAAAGCTTGCGTGAAGGTCGTGTACAGATTGATGAAAGTTATGTACTGACCAGAAATGGCGAACTTGAGTGGGTTGGCGGCACGATTACGCCATTAATTACCACTTCAACACATATTCACCCTAGTCCAACACGTTCACGTAAAATTCTGATGCACCGACATGAAATTGATCGTTTGATCGGACAAATTGAACGTAAGGGTTACACCCTTGTGCCGCTCGCTCTTTTCTGGAAAAAAAATGGTCGGGTAAAAATCGATATTGGTTTAGCCAAGGGTAAAAAAGCACATGACAAACGTGCCAGTATTAAAGAACGTGACTGGCAAAGAGAGAAAGCACGAACTTTGAAGATTCGTTAAAAAAACACAGTTTCGTCCGAGAAGAACGTGCCCGAGCGAAGCGACAAATGCCCTTGGGGTGCAAATAAAAAACCTTTTAAAATGTAGCTGCTCAAATCAAATCTGACAGATCAGCATTAAGTATAGAGGCCTCAAAACACCACGAAACCGACATTGAGAAAACATCGCTGAAAGCTATCTGTCACCACATAAGCGACATTGAGCGAATTTCTCTAACAATGAACATCTCCACAAAAGGAGACATTCACAATTGATTAAATTTTAATCCCTCCGACACCTTTATCCCGCCTTTATCCCGACACCTTTATCCGCCTTTATCAGGAGGGGGGGACTGGTTACGACATCATTTTTTACAATATTTATTCTACGATTTCACCCTTAAATTCTATGAAATGCAGGCTCATTTTCTGCAAATCAAATGTCTCCTTTGCACAGATTCACCCGATTTTAGAGATTTCCGCCAATGTCTGAAATTGGTGAACTGGTGAATTAAAACAGAGACTTTGAATATCTTTTAAGTAATATAATACTCATTTACAAAGATGACATTAAGATTTTTCAGCACTTCTTCCCTATGCAATTATGTGATTATCAAAATTATAAATATATAATTACAAGCTATACCACGTTGCTCGCGCTTTCCCATGCCGCTGAATACGACCATCCTCAACAAGCTCACGTAACCTTACTTTCAATGTGTTTTGGTTCGCACTTGTCAGTTTCACCATCTGAGCAATGGTCAAACGTTCATGCTCACTCAGGAATTTAAGCACCTGGACAGAAAGTGAAGGTAATGATATATCACTTTCTACTTTTTCTTGTTCAACCTTTACAACAAGATTAGCTTTTTGTTTTTTCAGGCATCGCAAGAAAAAACCAACCCAAGGCTCCCAATCTGGCGCATCATCTTTAAGCGTTGTTTGTGTGCGGCGCAATGCCTTGTAGTAAAGGTCTTTATTTTCTTCAACAATGCTTTCTAAAGAAGCATAAGGCACATACTCATACCCTGCCCGCAGTAATAGCAATGTGGTTAGAATACGTGAAAGCCTGCCATTACCGTCCTGGAATGGATGGATAGCTAAAAACACCACATTAATAACTGCAATAATCAATAGCGGATGCATGGCCGACTCTTCTATTGCTTTGGATGCCCATCGCACTAACTCTTCCATTTCTCTGGGCGTATCAAATGGCGCTGCTGTTTCAAAGATCACACCAATCTCATGACCCTCAGCATCTTTAGCTACAACGCTATTGGAAAGTGTTTTATAAGAGCCGCGATGCCGGTCATCTTTGGAGCTATGTCGAAGTAAAGTCTGGTGCAACTGACGAATATGGTTTTCAGTTAAATGTAAATCTTCATAGGATTGAAACACCAAGTCCATTGCTTCCGCGTATCCAGCCACTTCTTGCTCGTCACGGGTTTTAAAAGCGGTTGAACCCAGGTTGGAAAGTAATTTTTCTACCTGCACATCACTGAGCTTTGCACCCTCGATCCTTGTGGATGAGCCAACACTTTCAATTGTTGCCACTTTACGCAGTTGTTGCAGGCGCTCTGGTGAAAGTGTTTTTAATGCCTGCCATTGTCCTTTGAACTCATCGATTTCGGCAATAAGCTGCAGGATATCCTGGCCAACAGTGATATGCGGTTCTTTCATTTAACCCTCATTATCGGATGCTACACCCGATTTACATACCTGATTATACCCGATAATACCTGATAATACCCAATAGTCAAGACTTAATATCTTTTCAGCATCGCATCCAATGACTCATCCATGGTCGTATACCACATAAGGATTCAGAATTAATAAGGTTCCTGTGAACGTCTCCTTTGTACGATTTGATTGCTTTTAGTGATTTCCCGCCAAGGTCGGTTATGTGGTGAACTGGTCATTTTCAGTGATATTTCACTCATGTCTGCACTATGGTACACACTAGCATCGCTAGTACAGCAATATTATCTTATGTCCAGTATTGACAAATTTGGACATATTTCGTATATTTGTATCCAGGAGGTATTAATCAATGAATGTTAGCTTAAGCTCAACCTTTGAAGCCTACATCC
>CAZCOZ010000060.1:0-1888 GCA_964500555.1 uncultured Thiotrichaceae bacterium
ATATGGATAATGTGCCTTATGCACAACAGAATACACAGCAGGCGAAAAATGATTGTCGGTATATCACGGTGCAGTGGGGTGCCTGGGAACTGGGTCAACAGGTGTCCGACATTGTGCTTGAGCACATGACGCGCAGTGGTTTCTTGCATATAACAGCAAACGCGGGTATGCAGGCGTTAGAGAAAATAATTTTAAGTGGCAAAAAAAATCTTGCCTATGTCCCGGGATCGTTAAATGCTTCGAGAATAGCAGATAGCATTAATGGCTTGCGGCAAGGCCTAAGTAGTAAGTCTAAGAAAAAAATTAAACCGATTAATGAGAAAATGATGGAGCGGACAGTGACATCAGAAAAAGCAGAGGAACAACACATGAGTAATAACAATCCAGTTGTGAGTGGAAATGCAAGTGACGGACAGATTCAGTTATTAATGAATGAATTTGATAAGCAGCGCGATATGTTGATGAAGCTCTGTGAGAGTCAGAATGCACTTCTTGCTAATACATTAGGTGGTTCAGGTTTAGCGCAGGTGCAAAGTTTGCCGCAACAAAATACAGTGGTTAATCCAGCGCCGCAAATAGTTGAGCCCGTTGCGCAACCTGTAGTGGTCGAGCCTGTGCAAGCTGCGCCAGTAGCTGAAATGTTTCAAGCTGCTGATCCTGCGTCTACCGAGTCTGCATCTGCAGAACCTAAGGCTGAGGTTCCAGCTGCATCACAAGACCGACCAACAGATGTATTTGAATACGTAAAAGGTTTAATGGCAAAAGCGGTAGAAATGGATGTGGATGATATTGATCCCGATCAAAATATTATGGAGCTGGGAGCGGATTCTATGACGGCAATGTCGATGGTGAAGGATATGGAAACATTGTATGACATAGAGCTCCCAGCAACTTTACTATTCGAGTATTCAACACTGAATGAGTTGGTCGATTTTCTTAAAGAAGAAATTGGTGAAGGTTAATAAAAAATGACGCAAGATTTAAATTCAGGTGTAACGGCTCCTGTAACGGCAACAATGCCACAGCTTAACCAGTTGCAGCAGCACTTTGATGCGCAGCGTCGAGCTGCTTATCAGTTAATTGAGCAGCAAAATAATTTATTGTCCTCTTTAATAAATAATACTGTGCGAAGTGGAGATAATGTTGTTGCGCAGTCACCGGTGACACAAAAAGTTGTGCCAGTTTCGATTAAACAGGGGAATGTTATTTCACTGTTTGATTATGTCGATCAACAACAGGCGAATCAACAACAGTCTGATTCCAGTGTCGCTGTAGCTGATGCGGATCAGAGTTTTAATGTGTTTAATGAAAATGACGCGGAAGCTTTAGCCAAATGGGGTGAAAACGTTGCAACATTGTTGTCAACTTTTGGTGCGGATGACGCATTAGCTATTAACCGCAAACAAATGGCAGCAACAATTTTTTTGAATGCTGAATTGAATGGTCTGTTTTATTTCAAAAATCAGTTTGATGTGTTGTTTGCTGTCTGTTATGTAGGTGCGGATGAAAGTTATCTTTCGACGCTTGCAGAATTAAAAGCTTACGCAAAACAAAATGATTTATTGATTAATTTAATGGCGCATGAAAATCGTGTTGAAGATTTGAAAGCGAGTGATTTTTCAACAACGCCTATGGGGATCTGGCAGCGGATAGAGCCAGTGTCTGATTTCACCTTGGCGGGTTCTAAAATGAGGCGATTGCGTTATTTAGTAAGTAAATACGTAAAACTGGGTGATTGTAAAACGGTTGAATACCACGTTGGTGAAAATGCGGAAACAGATAATTTGATCTGTACTGTTATTGATCAGTGGTGTGAATTAAAAGAAACAGAGCCAACATATATCCCAGAAGTAAAAGAGCGTATTTTGAAAGGTGATTTTAATGAAGA
>CAZCOZ010000060.1:1988-7843 GCA_964500555.1 uncultured Thiotrichaceae bacterium
TTTTGGAAACATCAGTAAATACAGCATTAAAAGATGACTTGAGTGAGCGCGAACAGCATCTTCAAAACGTCGGTTACAATGTCGTTAATATTCATCCTTCACTGGTTGATTATGATTTGATGACAGACTCATGGACTGAATTGATTTCAAAAGAAATGACAGAGCGGATGGATAATTTGCGTAGTAATGTCGACTTTTCTGTGCCGGGTCATCTAGCCTCAAATATGTTTCCCTTTAAATATTTTATTAATGTTGCACAAGGACGATCTGCTGAAGCGTTCTTTTGGAAGACGGCGGGTAAAAAAGATAAAAAAGTAATACAGAACTTATTGTTTCCAACCACGCGTCATCATCTGGTTATGAATCGTATGACGCCTGTTGAATTACCAGTTGATCATGTGTTCGACACAAATTCGACTGATCTTTTTCGTGGTAATTTAAACTGCAGTAAATTGCGTGATGTCTTACGTGAACAAAATGGGAAGGATGTCGCCTACATTTATATTGAAGCAGAAAACAATGCCTCTGGCGGTTACCCAGTGTCAATGGCGAACGTCAAAGAAATCAGCAGTATTGTTGCTGATTATAAAATTCCGATGGTGCTGGATTCAACGCGGCTAGTTGAAAATGCGGTATTAATTCAACGCCATGAAGTAACGTATAAAAATGTTTCTGTGTTCGAAATTATCAATGAGTTTTGTAGTTATTTTGAACATATGACGACAAGTCTCGCGAAAGATTTTGGTATTACACGTGGTGGTTTAATCGCAACTAATGATGTGAAGATGTTTTCTCGTTCACGTGATGCTGTTGCTACTTTCGGTCCGGGTATAAATGCAACGGACAAAGCAATGATTAATGCAGTTTTTAGTGATCTTGGTTTTATAGAAGCCATGGTAAATAAACGCGTTGACCAGGCAACCCGTTTACATGCTGCATGTGTTGCAGCAGATTTACCGATAGCAATGCCATCATCGGGACACTGTTTGCTATTTGATGCGGCCGATTACCTGGATTTAGATAAATATAATAATGCCGTGGTCGCATTTACTGCCTGGGTTTATCAGCAGTCAGGCGTAAGAGGAGGAATGCATGTTACCGGTATGATGCGTCAATTTGCTAAAGCAACGATGATTCGTTTTGCTATTCCTTTATGTATGCCGGATGAAAAAATTGATGCATTAACGAATGACTTCATTAAAGCATTAAAAACCATGAAAGATATTCCTGATATGGAAAAAACGTCAAATATTGCAGGTATCTACGGCCAGATGCATGCTGAATATAAGCCAGTTTAGTTACTTTTCTTAAAGCCTTTCCTGATGATGTAGAATGGGTGGTAATGAGTTAATCACATTGTCCCTGTTTTATGTCAGACGTTTTATTAGTAGAAAAAAATCTTATCGAAAGACTTGAGTCGGAAGTTCATGTCTGGTTTTGTCATCCTGGCGAAATAAGTGATCAAACCATACTTGATGGGTACAGTTCGATACTGTCAAATGAAGAAAGCGAAAAACACCAGCGGTTTCATTTTAAAAAAGACAGACATAGTTATCTGGTTTCGCATGCATTGGTAAGAAAGGTTTTGTCGCGTTATTGTGATGTCTCGGCAGAAGTATGGAAGTTTAGTTATAACCAGCATGGTAAACCTGATATTTCATCAGATATTGAATGCCCAAATCTTAAATTTAATCTAAGTCATACCGATGGGTTGAGTGTCTGTGTTGTTTCTTTAGATAATGACTGCGGTGTCGATGTGGAAAATATCCAACGAAAAAATAAATTACATTCTGTTGCTGAACGCATGTTCGCAAGGCAAGAAATCGAAACAATGCTGGCTTGTAGCGATAGTGAAATGCAAAAGAAGTTTTTTGATTTCTGGACTTTGCGTGAAGCGTATGTGAAAGCGTTAGGTGCGGGACTTGGTGGTTCATCTAAAGAGTTTTACTTTACTATTGAAACTGTTGGTAAAGACAAGGTCGTTGAGAGTATTAGAATTGCAAATATTTATTTTGTTGATCATAAAAAGAAAGTTGATTTTGCGTGGCAGTTTTTTTTGTTAGAACCTTCCTCAGATTACGTAGCTGCCATTGCAGTTTCCGCCGACAGCGTTACTAAAAGAATAGTAAGTCAAAAAATTCAACCGTAAGATTGCGCTAAAAAAATGGTGATTTGCAACGGAAAGGTAAGCGTTTATCATCAGCCGAAATGCATTTAAAATTTTTGTGCTGGAACAGGGAAAAGTGTTTGTTCGATTGCCTTAGCTGGACGGTCTGGTGATGAGATTTTTTTGTTATTGAAAGTTTAAATATTTACTTAATATTTTTTTGCCGCGAAGGACGCAAAACGCGCAAATGAAAATATTGAGAGTTTTTTGCGGTAAAAATTGTGTCTGTATGGGTAGGGGGTTTAATGATTTTTTCGCGTATTTCGCGCCTTTAGCGGCGAAGTGTTTTTGTTTTTTAATTTTCTGCAGAAGTAGGTCGGCGATTTAAGTTAGAACTTTCTTAAGTTTAATTTGAGGATTGTCGATCTGTTTTTACGCTGCTTAACTGATGTTCATTATTTTTTATCATTAACGATGATAACGGTACAGGTCGTGCGATTGCGTAACCTTGTGCGTTATCAACACCAATTTCACGTAGGCTTTCAATAATACCTTCAGACGCCGCAAATTCTGCAATAGTTTTTATGCCCATGGTTTGACCGACTTCGTTAATGGATTTGACCATGGCGTAATGCAAAGGATCTTTATCGATATCCATCACGAATGCACCATCAATTTTCAGGTAATCAACAGGTAGGCTAGTCAGATAAGAGAACGAAGAAAGTCCGCTACCAAAATCATCAAGAGCAAATGTGCAGCCTAATTTTTTTAATGTGTTCATGAAAGTTATCGCTACATTTAAATGGTTAATGGCAGCGGTTTCTGTGATTTCAAAACAAAGAAGTTCGGGGTTGATTTTGTATTGTTTAATGGTGGAAATAACAAAGCTAAGAAAATCTCTATTTGAAAGTGACATGCCAGATAGATTAATAGAAATTAAAACTTTGTCTTTGCGTGTAGCTAACCACTCGATGGTGTGTTTAACCACCCACTCATCAATCAGCGAAATCATATTGTATTTTTCTGCTGCTGGCAGGAAGTTATTGGGCGAAACAATATCGCCTTCTTTATCAATCATGCGCAGTAAGATTTCACCATGTAGAATAAAGGATGGTTCCTGGCTTTTGAGCGAGATAATTTCCTGAAAATAAAGCTGGAACCGGTTTTCTTCCAGTGCATGATTAATGCGTGACACCCAATGCATGGCGCGTTGCTGGTTTAATAATTTGTCGTCTTCTTCAGTAAACACCTGTACGCGATTGCGCCCATTTTCTTTAGCAAGGTGACAGGCAGAGTCCGCATTACTTAAAATTTCTTCGCAATTTTTTGCTGCTTGCGAAATCACTGAAATACCAATACTGGCGCTAATGGTAAAGTTGTTTCCACTGTCTGTGAATTGAAATTGCTGAATGCTTTCTAGCAACTGTTTAGATATTTCCTGCGCATGAACAAGATCACAGTTTTTTAATAACAAACCAAATTCATCACCGCCTAAGCGTGCAAGTATTCCTATATCCTGTAATTCTTTCTGTAATAGTGCGGTAATGTTTTTAAGTAATTCGTCACCTGCAGAGTGTCCGCAGGTGTCATTGATTAATTTGAATTGGTCGAGATCAATGTAGCATAAGGTGTTGAGTGATTTATCGCTAGCTTGTGCCGCAACAATACTCTTAAGTCGGCGTTCAAATTCATAACGATTAATTAATCCTGTTAACGCATCATGTGTTGCCTGAAAAGTAAGCTGTCTATTTAACGAGCGTTGTACAGATTCGTCATGAATAATAATAACAGTCCCAGCAATTTTATCGTCATGGTCTCGCATTGGTGCAACAACATATTTGATGGGTGTTTCGATATTACTGTGATGCTGAATTAATATTGCGCTAACAGGTTCATCGAGAACTGTTTTGTGTTGAATGTTTTCAGCAGGATTGTAAATTCGGTCATTCGTTGTATCGTCTAGTGCATGCATGACTTGCACTAAGGGTTTGCCAATCGCTTCGGCTTCGGTCCAGCCAGTTAACTGCTCAGCCATCGGGTTGATGGTCTGAATGTCACCATCAATTGTTGTGGTGATAACGCCATCAACAATAGACTGTAAAGTCATATGCAGGAAGTTACGTTGATTCTCCGCACTTAAAGCGTGCTGTTCCGCTGTGTCTTTTGCTTTCTTGAGTTTTTCTTCAGTGATTTTATGATCTTCAACTTCTGTTCTCAAATCATCAAGCAAGGACTGGATTTTTTTCACCATAAGATTGAAGGCTTTAATGGGTGCGCTAATTTCACTAAAGCCTTTTTCATCAACCGAGGTTAGTTCTCCTTGAGCACTACTATTAGCTGCACGACGAAGATTTTTAAGCGGTAATAAGCCACGATATAAAATCATGAAAGCAATAAACAGGGTGAGTAATGTCAGTATAGTTGCGGCCAAAATAATGCTGTAACGGGTGTTGTCCAAACGGTTTTTAAAGCTGGTGATGTCAGTTGCACCTTGAATGCGCAAAAACGCTGTGTCACCTGTTTTGTTTTTAATTGTGTAATTGCTAACTAAATGATTTTGAGTTGTTTGATCTATTGGCCAGTTAATAGATTGGTGTAGCATTTCATTATTCTGGTTGAGTAGTTTTACTGGGATGCCTAATTTCGACTCAATTTGTGTCAGTATGTGTGCAGGGTTGGTTATTACATGGATATATCCCCTGGGCTTAAGACTGCCAATCGAAATAACGGTGGATAACAGTGGAAGATTATTGTATTCGCAAGTACTAGAATAAGGTTTGGTGCGTTCAATGCTGGATAGTGCTTTGACGTCAGCGATAGTTTTTGCACAAGGTAGACTGTTGTTTGAACCGATATCTATGCCGCGATCAGAGGTTGTGACGAAATTAAAATCGGCATCGTAAACGATTATTTTCTCAAGTTTGAGAAGACCGATAGTAACGTAATAACGATTAAACTCTTGATCTAACCAGTAAGCAATGTTATTTTTATTTTTTGATTTTATAGCAGTATTGAAATCTTCTTCGCTTTGCAAACGAAAGCCTAAATCTTTCTGTCTTTCAATAAGGTTATTGATTAAATCGGTTGATTTTATTTTAAGTAATTGTTCGACAGAATCTTGCTGTTGCTGATAAGCAAGTTTTCGATAGGTGTAGTCTGTTGCTATAACTAAACCAATACCAATAATACCTATTAGTAGAATGGCGATGGCCAATGTTTTTTGCAGTGTCAGTCGTTTACTGAACGTTGTACGATTTGTTTTAGTATCCATTATTTATGTGTTACGTACTGATAACCTTTTTCTTTCCATTCGGCAAAACCACCTTTAAACCAGAGTAAATGATGGTAGCCACATGAACGTGAAATTTTTATCGACACAACACTGCGACCGCATTGCACACCGTTGCAATAATAGATGATAGGTTTGTTTTTATTTTTCGAAACGATTTTGGTGAGCGTGTTACAGTTAGTTTCGATGTCTGGCAGGCTGATACTGCTTTCAATATAACCGTAATCGCGATCTTGTTTAATGCGAGCGTCAACCAATAAAGGGGGTTGTTCAGACATGAGCATTTCTAAAACTTGTTCGGCAGATAAAGTTGTTACGCCAGAAATTTTTTCGGGGACGATAATTTTAGGTCTGGCAAGGTTGGGAGTTTCTTCAGCGATAATATTGTTACTGTAAGTCGCGAGAAAAAATAAACCGAGCAAAGGTAAGCTGAAAAAGAATAAACCGAAAAAAGATAAA